>JAICKM010000023.1 GCA_025927935.1 Chloroflexia bacterium
GACATCCAGGCAGATCTGGCCGACGCAGAGCCGCGTCTGGAGTTCGGGGGCCAGGGTCGGCTGCGTGCGCCGCGCCAGCGCACGCACGCGGGCGACGACCTCATTCGTATCGAGCGGCTTGGTCATATAGTCGTCGGCGCCCGCCTCCAGCGCAGCCAGTTTATCCGCGCGGCTGCCCAGGGCCGAGACCATCAGGATCGGCGTGCTCAACCCCTCGTTACGGATCTGGCGGCAGACCTGCAAGCCGTTGCTGTCGGGCAGCATCACATCGAGCACCAGCAGATCGACCGGCTCGTGGCGCAAAACGTCCAGCCCGGTGGCGACGGTGTTCTTCGCGTAGACGGTGTACCCCTCATTTTCCAGCAAGAACGCCAGCATCTTGAGGGTGGAGGGATTATCCTCGATAATCAATAGTTGCACAATCAGCCCCATCGGATTCTGCCCGCTGTACGGGCGCATCATACCATTCTGCCTTCATTCTAATTAGCCCTAGCTTTCTTGTCAACGTGGGCTAGGGAGGCGCGCGGCAGCGGGGCGCCGAATCGTGCCGCGTCCGCCACGCCGGTGGACCGGGGCGGGCGCGGTCCGTCATGCGTGGACTAGGGGTGGTTGAGCGGCGCGTCCGCCGCGTTGTTGGCGTACATATCCCGCAAACCCTCGACCATGGCCGCCATGCGCTCGGCTTCGCGGAAGATTTCCCCGGCCATTTGCTTGACCACCGCGGGCGGCTGATCACGAGTCACGAGCAGTTCGGAGTAGCCGATCAGGTAGGTCAGCGGGGTGCGCAGATCGTGGGCCAGGCGCCCGATCCGCCGGCGCTGGTCTTGCTCGGCGGTACCGGCGGCGGGGGTGGCGCGTAGTTGCTGTTCCAGGTCGGCCAGGCGGCGGCGGGCGCCCGCTCCATCGGTAGCCTGCCGCAGCAGGACGGGCAGCAGCGCCAGGTCGGCAGGGGTCCGCCGCACGTAGCCGGCGGCCCCAGCGGCCAGCGCATCGGCCACCAGATCGGTGGCATCGGGCGCGACCAGCACCAGCAGCGGGGGCGTGGCGCCCGCCGCCAGTTCACGCACCAGGTCCAGGCGGGCCGGATCGTCCAGCGCCAGGAGAGCAACTGCGGGCGAGGCGGCGCGCAACAGGCTCGGCGCCTCGGCGGGCTGGATGGTCCATATCTGGAACTGATCGGCCGGCAGGTTGGCCGCCACGCCGGCCTCGGCTTGCGCGCTGGCGACCAGCACGGTTAGCAGGCGCGGCTGGTTCGTCTCGCCAGCGCCTGGGCTTGTAGGCTCGCTCATCCTCTATCTCCGTAGTGGCTGTGGGCGCGCCGCCGGCCATCCCCGGAAACCGTTGCACGCTGGATCAGGAGTATCGGGCCGCCCGCCGTGGCGGTCGCTTGCTTGTCGGGGCAGGTACCGCGGGCGAGATAAAAACACGGTTGTATGGATACCGCCAGTGGCGGCGGCTCAGGCTTGCGCCGCATCCGCATCCGCATCATTCAGCACCGCGGCCGGCGCCTCGGCGTCGCCTTCCACCGGGCGGAACGGCAAGATAAAGTGCAGCACCGTGCCCTCGCTGGGCCGGCTGTCGATGGACAACCGCCCGCCCGCCGCCTCCGCGCGCTCGAACATACTCGCCAGGCCCAGGTGGCCGGTCGCCAGCGCGCGGTTCATGCTCTCGGTGACGGCAAAGCCCTGCCCGTCGTCGCGGACTTCGAGATGGAGTTCGCCTTCCTCGCGGTGCAGCCGGATCCAGGCATGTTGGGCCTCCGCGTGTTTGCGGATATTGGCGAGCGCTTCCTGCACGAGGCGGAACACCACAATTTCGACCGTGGGGTCCAGCCGGCAGCCGAGGCGGCTGGTGAAGCTGATTGTCAGATCGGTTTCGCGGCCCACGCGACCCACGAGATAATCGAGCGCCCCCAGCAGGCCACTGGTATCCAGCAAGGGCGGGCGCAGATCGCTGACCAGCGCGCGCAACATACCGATCGTCTGTTGTACATCGGCGCGCAGCCGGCCCAGGCTGACGATCGCTTCGCCGGTCTGCCCGGCCTCGATCTGCCGGCGGCACCGTTCGGCGGACAGCAGCAGCACGCCGAGATCCTGGAGCGGCCCATCGTGGATGTCCCGCGCGATGCGCTTGCGTTCCTGTTCCTGCGTCGAGAGCAGTTCGGACATCAACTGGGCGCGGACCTGCTCCTTGGCCTGCAATTCGGCGTAGAGCTGTTGCAGCACCAGGAGTTGCTCGCGCTGCTGGTGGTGCAAATCGTTTAGCTCGCGCGCATAGATCAGAAGTTGTTGCTCCGCGAGGGTACCGTCACCTTCCATCTGGCCCACAGGATGATCCTTTGCTAGGGTGTGGTCTGGTCCGGCGGGAACCGGATATCGGCGATGCGTGCCCCGTATCGCGGGTCAGCCAAGCAGCGCGTAGATTTGATCGAGTAACTGGCGCGGACTGAACGGCTTGGTGAAATAGTAGTCGGCGCCGGCCTGTTCCGCCGCCTGGCGATCCTCCGGCCGCAGGGCCGCCGTCAGCATCAGCACGCGGCTTGCGGCGGTCGCCGGGTCGGTTTTCAGTTGCCGGCAGACTTCCAGACCATTGGGATGCTCCGGCGTCAGGTGCATGTCGAGGATGATCAGATCGGGCTGGAGTTCGCGGGCCAGTTGCAACGCTTGCTCCCCGCTGCCGGCCTGGGCAATGGCGAAATCCGGGGCGGCGAGCGTCGTGAGTAGGAGTTGGCGCAGTCCGCGTTCATCATCGACCAGTAGAATATGCTTCATCCCGGTGCTCATCGGACTCTCTCCAGGGCGTTTCCCTCGTCCATCCGCCGTGTTCTGTGCACTGCTCTACCGGCAACTCTCTAGATGCTGGTGATAGTGTACCAAGACTGGTACATCTCGTCAATGGGCCGGGGCTGACGAGTGCTGAGTGCTGAGTGCTGAGTACGACGAGTGGTCAGGGGGCAGTGGCCCGTGGTCAGTATACGCGTGCCCTGGGCGAGGGGCGACGGAAGCCCGCAGCCCGCGCGGGCGATCCTCTGCATGGGCCGGGTGGGGGCGAAAGGTCCTTATACTTTGCGGACCGGCAGGCTACCGCGCGGGTCCCGATGTACCCTGGCGCGGGGCAGGCGGCCCGGTTAGAATGCATTCAGTAGGCGTGTGCCTGTGTGGCGCACCGCGGCTAGATGATGCGAGAAGGGAGGTGCGGGCGATGCAGGATGTGCGAACGGGGCCGTCCGCGTCACCGGCGGGTATGACGACGACCCCTGAGACGATGATCCTGCTGGACCCGTCCGGCGTGGTGCGCTCCTGGAACGCGGCGGCGGCCCAGTTATGGAGTTGCGCGGCGGCGACGGCGCTCGGCGCGCCCCTGGCCGCGCTGTTCCATCCCGCACAGGAGGCCCTGGTGACGGCGAGCGTGACGGCGGTCGTGCAGGAAGGCGCCGTGCGCACCTTGCCCCCGCTTCGCCCGCGGACAGCGCCCGGCTCCGGTGCGCTGCGGGTGACGCTGGCGCCCTTATGCGACGGCGACCAGCCGCCCTGGGCCGTGGTGGCCCAGGTGCGCGCCGTCCCCCCGGCGCCGGCGGGCGGGCGTCTCCACCTGCGCGAACTGGTGGACATTTTGTCCGAGCCGCCGGGCGGCCCCCTGGCGCCGCTGTACCTGCACGAACTGGTGGCTGCGCTCCTGGAACAGACCCGGCGCCTCGCGGGCGTTGCCGGGAGCGCGGCGTTTCTGTATAATTCGGACACGGAGACGTGGGACGCGGTGGCCGAGGCGGGCGATCTGCCCGATTATTGGCCGCTCGCCGCGGATGCGCTGGATACGCTGCTGGCCCAGGTGCGCCAGAGCCGCACTCCCGTGCGTTATGCCGGGCCGGGCGACACCGGTGCGCTGCTGGTTGTGCCGCTGGCCCTGGGCGACCGCCTGATCGGCGCGTTCGCGCTGCCGGAGGCCGGCAGCCCCGATCCGGCGGCCCGGCTGCGGTTCATCACCGTGGCAGTGGGCAAGGCGGCGGTATTGATCGACAACATGCAACTGCGGTTACAGGCTGAGGAGCTGGCGATCCTGGAAGCCCATAACCGGCTGGCGCGGGCGATGCATGACGGCCTGGCGCAAAATCTCACGCAGATCCGCAATCGCTGCGAGTATGTGAGCCGCATCTTGTCCAGCGATCCCGCCCGCGCCGCGCAGGAGTTAGACGCCATGCGGCAGGCGCTGCACGGCAGCATGGCCGATGTCGTGCGCGTGATTGGCGCCTTGCGGCCCTGGCCGCTCGATAAACGCGGCCTGGTGGCCGCGCTGCATCAACTGGCCGAAGATTATCAGGGGGCCGGGCAATTAGTAGTGCAGATCCACGCGCCCGCGGCGCCGCTGACGTTGCCGTTGCCGGTCGAACTGGCGCTGTTTCGCGTGGTACAAGAAATGTTATACCTGGTGGCGGGCCAGGCGCCCGCGACCGCTTGCCATGTGACCCTGGCGGTCGCGGGCGGGCAGGTCGTCTTAACCATCACCGATAATGGGGACGGCTCCTGGTCGCAGCGGCAAGACGCGGGGGCGGAAGACGCCCAACGCCGGCTGCGCGCCCTGCGGGGCCGCGTAATCGAGTTAGGTGGCGCACTCAATGTACAAAGCACACCGGGCGTTGGGACGCAATTGACAGTGACGTTACCAAGCGCGTCCACTTATCCGCACCTGGATGCCTAGTACCGGGGGAGACACTATGAGCAAAATCCGCTTATTGATGGTTGACGATCACCGTATGTTCCTCCAGGGCTTGCGGATGTTGATCGAGATGGAGTCAGATATCCAGGTCGTGGGGGAATGCACCAACGGCGTGGACGCGGTGGATGCCGTCATGCGCCTCGAACCGGATGTCGTCCTGATGGACATCAACATGCCCGGCATGAACGGGGTCGATGCCACCAAGCAGATCATGGAGCGCCGCCCGGAGACCGGCATCATCATCCTGACCATGTATCGGGAGGATGCGCAGGTGTTCCACGCCATTAAGAGCGGCGCGCGGGGCTACATCCTGAAGGACGTGGAAACTAGCGAGGTGGTGCGCGCGGTGCGCGCGGTGGCGCGCGGCGAGTCGATGATCGACCCGGCCCTGGCGACTCACCTGCTCAGCGAGTTCAAGCGGGTCTGGCAGCAGCCGGGCGGGCACCCCCGCGATGGCCTGACCGACCGCGAAGTCGCCATCCTGCGCCTGATCGCCGCCGGGTTGAGCAACAAAGAGATCGGCGCGCAGCTTTCCTTCTCCGAGAAGACCATCAAGAACTACATCACCGTCATCTTCCAGAAGCTGCAATTGACCGACCGCACGCAGGCCGCCGTTTATGCCGTGCAGCATGGCCTGGTCGAAAAAACCGGCCAGGGCGCCGGGGACGCCGCCGACGCCGAGTAGCGAGTGCCTCTCGCCGAATCCGGGCCGGACAGCGATAGCTGCCCGGCCTCTTTTTGTGTGTCCCGGCCCTGCCGTCGATACCCCGATTTTCACCGCCGAGGCGCAGCGGACGCAGAGATTTAGATATGGTAAGGTCGGTAGTCGGACGGATCCAGCAGCGCGCTTAAATTCTGGCGCCGAATGGCCGGTATGTGCGCACTCATTTTAATGATCTCTGCGTCCGCTGCGTCTTTACAGTGGGGGTGAATGGGTACCCACTCGCCCCCTTTCGCCGGAGCCTGCCGTCAGGCTATAATGGAAATGCGTCCATCGCCGCCAAGTGCCCGGACGGAGGAGTGACCGAAGAATCATGGCAGCCTTCCTGACCCGCCCATCAGTCGATTATCGGGACAGCTACTTGCAGAGCATCCGCGAGACCCAGATCACGCGCCCGTCCGCCGCCTGGGAGCAGGCGGCGCTGAGCGCGGACTTCGCGGGCTTTGTCCGCGATTTGCTGGAGCGCGGCGACCCGGCCCAGGCCGTGCCCGGCCGGATGCCGGAGATGATCTACTGGCTGATCGACGCCGCGGAGTATGTCGGGCGCGTGTCGATTCGCCACGCCGTCAACGACTGGGTGCGCACCATCGGCGGCCACATCGGCTATGAGATCCGGCCCTCCCGGCGGCGGCGCGGCTACGGCACGCTGATTCTGCGCCTGGCGCTGCCCCATGCCCGCGAGATGGGCCTCGCCCGCGTGCTGATCACGTGCGACGAAGATAATATCGGCTCGAAGAAAATCATCGAGGCCAACGGGGGCCGGTTTGAGACCGCCGTCGCCGTGCCCGGCCACCGCATCCGTAAACTGCGCTACTGGATCGACCTGGCGCCGCCCGCCGCCGCGAGCGCCGCCGTCTATGGAGAAGACTGCTGATGTCTGAACCGCTGACCATCGGCATCGTGGGCGGGATGAGTCCCCAATCCACGATCACCTACTACCAGCAGATCCTGCGCCGCCATGAGGCGACGTTGGACAACCATGGCTATCCCCGCCTGGTGATCGCCAGCGTCTCGTTCCAGCAATATATCGATTGGCAGCACGCGGGCGCGTGGGACCAGGTGGCGGCGGGGCTGCAACGGGAGTTTGAGGCCGTGGCCGCCGCGGGCGCGGATTTCGCGGTCCTGGCGACCAACACAATGCACAAGGTGTTGCCGCAGATCAGTAGTCCCGTGCCGGTCCTGCACATCCTGGACGCGGTGGCCGAGCACGCACGGGCGGCCGGAGTGCGCTCGGTCGGGCTGACCGGCACCGGGTTCACCATGGGCGACGGGTTTTATGCCGCGGGCCTGGAAAGCCGGGGCCTTGGCGTCGTGCTGCCCACGGCGGGCGAGCAGGCGGTGATCCACCGCATCATTTACGACGAACTGATTCGCGGTGAAATCGTTCCGGCCTCGGTGGCGGAGTTCAGTGCCATTGGACAGGGCCTGGTGGGGCGCGGGGCCGATGCGGTGTTGCTGGCCTGCACGGAACTGGAATTGCTCACCCGGCCCGCGCCGCTGCCCATGCCCGTGCTGGACACGACGCAGATCCACGCCGATACGGCCTGGGAGATTGCCATGGGCCGGCGCCCGTTGCCCGCCGTGAGCCGGGCGTGACGGAGTTTCACCACCGCAGGCTGCCGGACTACAGCACGTTGTTGTCGGGGCACACGCCGCCCGATGCCACCGGCTTCCGGTCCGACCGGCTCCAGATCTGGTACAACAACACGCCGGACGCCTGGGTCGACCCGCAGCCACACGCACACCAGGAGAGCGACGAATGCTTTATCGTGCTGCGCGGCTCGCTGATCGTGGAAGTAGCGGGGCAGCGGTTCGTCGTCGGCCCGCGCGAGTTTTGCTGTTTCCCGCGCGGGGTCGTCCACGCGGTGGTCGAAGTGCATCCGCCGGTCGAGAGTTTGATGATCCGCGCGCCTTCCGTCGCCGATAAAATTTACCCGCCGTCAGAGCCGCGCTGATGGGGCCGGGACGGCCATTGTCCCGCGGCAAGGGCTATGCTATGATGGAAGCGCCCGCGCCGGCCTCATGTGACCGCCGGGCGGCAGGAGCCACAGACCGTGCAGTAGAGGGGAAAGGACGAGCGTTGCGGATCTATATCGATAGCGCCGATGAGGCCGCGATTACCGAAGCGCTGGCGAGCGGCTATGTCTATGGTGTGACGACGAACCCGACAATCCTGCGCCGGGCGGGAGTCCGGGCGGCGGGCGTACCGGCGCTGGCCCGTATGGCGCTGGCCGCCGGGGCGCGCGAATTGCACTTGCAGGTCTATTCCGACGACACACCGGCGATGGTCCGCGAAGGGCGTGCGCTGGCCGAGGTGGACCCGCAACGGGTGGTGGTGAAGATCCCCGCCACGCCCGCCGGGTATGCTGCCGCGGCGCAACTGGCGGCGAAGCAAGTCCGCGTCACCCTCACGGCGGTGTATACGGTCCGCCAGGCCGTGCTGGCGGCGAGCGTGGGCGCGGCGTATGTGGCCGTCTATGTGGGGCGCATGCGTGACGCGGGCTTCGACGCCCTGGCGTTGGTCGCCGGGATGCAGCATACCCTGGACGCGCAACACGCGCCGGTGGCAATTCTCGCCGCCAGCATACGCGACGCGGCGGAGATCGAGTCCCTGGCCGCGGCGGGCGTCGCCACGGTGACGTTGCCGCCGCCGGTCCTGGGCCAGCTACTCGACTCACCCTTGACGGCGGCGGCCGCGGCGGCCTTCCGCGCAGACGCAGGAGCCATCTTATGAGCGGAGTCCTTACGGCCATCGGCGAGATCCTGATTGATTTCTTGCCCATCCAGAGCGGCGGGCACACCACCGGCTTCGCGATGCACGCTGGGGGCGCGCCGTTCAATGTGGCGGTCGGCATGGCGCGGTTGGGCCAGCCGGCGGCCTTTGCCAGCAAACTCGCCGCCGATCTCTTCGGGCGCTACCTGCGCGCCTATGCCGAAGCGGAGGGCGTGGACACCCGCTTCCTGATCCCCAGCGAGGCGCAAAGCACCCTGGCCTTTGTGGCGATGGAGAACGGCGAACCGGCCTATGCTTTCTACGGCGAAGGGGCGGCCGACACGTTGCTGACCATCGACGATCTGTCGTATGAGTTTTTCACGGAGACGCGCATCCTCCATTTCGGCTCGATCAGTCTGTTGCGCGGCAGCACGCCGGACGCCGTGCTGGCTGCCGCCGAGCGGCTCAAGGGCCGCGCCCTGCTGTCCTTCGACCCGAACCTGCGCCCCGGCCTGGTGCGCGACGAGCGCGCCTATCGCGCGCTCCTGGCCCGCGCCTTCGCCCTGGCCGATGTGGTTAAGCTCAGCTCCGTCGACCTGGACTGGCTGGCCCCCGGCCGGGCGGCGACCGACGTGGTCGCCGAACTGGCGGCGCAGGGGCCGGCGCTGGTCGTCGTGACCCAGGGCGGGGCGGGGGTGCTGGCCGCGCACAGCGGCCGGGAGTGGCAGGTGCCCGCTTTCCCGGTGCGCGTGGTGGATACCGTCGGGGCGGGCGACGCCTTCAGCGCGGGGTTGCTGACCGGGCTGGCCGAGCGGGGCGTCTATACGCGGGCGGCGCTGGAGGCGCTATCCGAGGCGGACCTCGTGGCCGCGCTCCGATTTGCCGGGGCGGTCGCCGCGATAACCTGCTCCCGCGCGGGCGCCGACCCGCCGCGCCGGGCCGAAGTGGCGGCGTTCCTGGCCGCCCAGGAGACCACCTGACGGCGACAGGGCACCCTGCTGGGAGACATCGGCTTATGTCCATCGATTCCACCACCGGCGCGGATACACTCGCGCTCTTTACCCAATATGCGACCGGCGCGGGCGCGCAGGTGCAGGTGGCCGATTCGCCGGAGGCCGCGGTCGGGGCGATTACCACGCTCCGCCAGGGCGTCCTCACCTGCACCGCCGCCGTGCGTGACGCCTATCCGCAACTGTACGCCGCGCTGGCCGGCCCCGGCGGGCCGGTGCGGGTCGCAGAGGATGTGGCGGCGGAGTCTGCGGACTCCACGGCGCTGGCCGCCGCCCTGGCGGGCGGAACGGGCCTCATTCTCGCCACGGCGGGCGTGGCCGAGACCGGCTCGCTGCTGCTGACCGATAGCGCACTGGCGCCGCGCCTGCTGGGCATGCTGGCCGACTATTGCATTGCCCTGCTGGATGGCGCGGCGATCTTGCCCGATCTGGACGCGGCGGGGGAGGTGCTGGCGCGGCTCGAACGGGAGGGCCACCGTTACCAGTCGCTTGTCACCGGGCCGAGCCGCACCGCCGACATCGAGCGCGTGCTGACCATCGGGGTGCAGGGACCCAAGACGTTGTCGATTATCGTCGTGCGTGCTCCAGCAGCGGGGCAGGAAGGGTAAGGCATGGAGAAGCACACACATCCCACCAACGGCCCCACGGCAGACCGGCACCCCGGCAGCGCGGAGCCGGCGGGCGGCCATGTGCCGTTGCCCTTCCCGGTCCGCTACCGGCGCGCGCTGGATAATCCACAATTGCAACGCACCCTGCGCAACTTCCAGCGCAACTGGCGCGAGTCCCGCGCCGCCGCCTTCGACGCCTACGCCGCCAACCCGCTCCACGCGCCCGCCGCCACCGGCGAGCCACGCAAGATCCATATTCCGGTCCCGGATACGCCCGGCGGGGCAGAGTTTGCCGCGCTGCGCGATCGGCTGGCGGCGATCAAAGACCAGGTGATCGACGATCTGCCCGCCTATGTGGACCAGTTCCAGCGGGAAGCCGAAGCCCGCGGTGTCCATGTCTACCGTGCCGCCGATGCCGCCGCCGCGAACCGCTATGTGCTCGACCTGTGCCGCCGGAAGGGCATCGGCCATGTGGTGAAGAGCAAGACGATGGTGTCCGAGGAAATTGACCTGAACGCGGCGCTGGAAGCGGCGGGCATCCAGGCGGTGGAGACCGATCTGGGCGAGTGGATCCAGCAGCTTTCGCACGAGCGGCCCTCGCACATGGTCATGCCGGCCATCCACCGGACCCGGCAGGAGGTCGGCGACCTGTTCACGGAAGCGACGGGCCGCCCGGTGAGCCGCGAAGACATCGGCGAGCAGGTGGCCGTGGCCCGGCGCGAGTTGCGGCGCGACTTCCTGGAGGCGGGATTGGGCGTCAGCGGAGCCAACGCGCTCATCGCCGCCGGCGGCACGGTGATGTTTATCGAGAACGAGGGCAATGCGCGCCTGGTCACATCGTTGCCGCGCGTCCACGTCGTGCTGGCCGGGATCGAGAAACTGGTGCCCGATTATGCGGCGGCTATGTTGCAGCTGCGCCTGCTGGCCCGCTCGGCCACGGCGCAGCAGATCACGTCGTATTCGACGTTCGTGTCGGGGCCGCCGGAACCGGGCAAAGAGATGCACATTGTGCTGGTGGACAACGGGCGCCTGACCATGCGCGAGACGCCGCTGATCCGCGATGCATTGCGCTGTATCCGCTGCGCCGCCTGCGCCAACGTCTGCCCGCCGTATGCCGAGGTGGGCGGCCATGTCTTCGGCTATATCTATTCCGGCGCCATCGGCCTGGTGAACACGCCATTCCACCACGGCCTGGAGGCCGATGCGGGGCCACAGAGCCTGTGCGTGTCGTGTAATGCCTGCCAGACGGTTTGCCCGGTGGGTATCCCGCTGCCGCGCCAGATCCTGGCTGTGCGGGCGCGGGTGGTCGAAGCGCAGGGTATGCCGTTGCCGGTGCGCCTGGCCCTGGAAGTCTGGAGCCGCCCCCGGCTGGCCGATATGGCGGTGCGCTTCTCGGCGGTGCTGGGCAAGCCGTTTTTCAAGGGGCGCTTTGTCGACCCGGCGCGGGTGGGCGCGGGGCTGATCCCGCAGGTGCGTAACCTGGTCGGCTGGCGCACGCCGCCCGCGCCGGCCCGCGTGCCCGCCCGCGACCGCCTGCGCCTGCGCGCGCCGGTCGTCACGATCCCCGGCAGCAAGGCCGCCGGCCTGCGCATCTGCTATTTTACGCAGTGCCTCACCGACCGGCTCTATCCCGACATGGCGGCGGCGGTCGTGCGCGTGCTCGAAGCCTGCGGCGCGGAGGTCATCGTGCCGGAAGATCAGCACTGCTGCGGGCTGGCCGCTATCGACGCGGGCGACCCGGAACTGGGCCGCCGCATGGCGCGGCAGACCATCGAAGTATTGGAGCGCGCGGGTGGCGACCTGATCGTGACCGGCGGCGCCAGTTGCGCCATCGCCGTGGTCCATGACTACGAGTCGCTGTTCGCAGGCGACCCGGAATGGCTGGCGCGGGCGGCGGCAGTGGCGGCCCGCACGATGGACTTCGTCAGCTTCCTGGACGAGGTGGCGCAGTTGCCGGCGGGGGCGTTGCGCCGGGCGCGGGCCGTGGGGCCGGTCACATACCACAGCTTCTGCCAGAGCACCAATGTGCTGGGCCTGGGCCGCGCCCCGCGCCGCATCATCCGCGACGTGCTGAGGCTGGAGTTGATCGAGTTGCCGGAGGGCACGGTCTGCTGCGGTTTTGGCGGCTCGACCTCGGCCACGCGCCCAGAGGTGGCGGCGCGCATCCTGGAGCGCAAACTGGCAAACGTGCGCGTGACGGGGGCGCGCATCCTGGTCACGGATAACCCCGGCTGCATTCTGCATCTGCGCGGCGGCATCCGCGCCCAGCAACTGCCGGTCCATGTGTTGCATATTGCCGAACTGGTGGCGGCGCATCTGCCGGAGCAACCGGGGCCATAGGAGTCGCCTGCATGCATATCCTGGCGGGCGTAGTGGGGCTGATTCTGCTCGGCGCGGTTTTGCTCGATGCCTTTGAGACGATTGTGCTGCCGCGGCGGGTCTCGCGGCGCTTCCGCCTGACGCGGCTATTCTATCGCTATACCTGGCAGATCTGGCGGGTTGGGGTGCGCCGGGCCTTGCCGAACGGCTGGCGTGAGGATTATCTGGGCTTCTATGGCCCGTTCTCGCTGCTGCTGTTGCTTGGCCTGTGGGCCACGGGCCTGATCGTCGGGTTCGCCCTGGTGCAGTGGGCGTTGGGTTCGGCGCTGAGCGCGCCCGACGCGCACCCGGATTTCGGTACCGACCTCTACATGAGCGGCACGACTTTCTTTACCGTGGGCTTTGGCGATGTGGTGCCGCGCGGCGGCAAGGGCCGGTTGGTCGCAGTGATCGAAGGCGGCATGGGCTTCGCCTTCCTCGGCGCGGTCATCGGTTACCTCCCGGTGCTCTACCAGGCGTTTTCCCGGCGCGAGGTCAGCATCACCCTGCTGGACGCGCGAGCCGGATCGCCGCCGACGGCCCTGGAACTGTTGCTCCGCCACTGTCCGGGCAATGACCTCGAAGCCATCCGCGGTTTTCTACAGGACTGGGAGCGCTGGGCGGCGGAGTTGCTGGAGAGCCACCTGTCCTACCCGGTGCTGGGCTATTTTCGGTCGCAACACGAGAACGAGTCGTGGCTGGCCGCGCTGACGATGATCCTCGATTCCTGCGCGCTGGTGATGGCGGGCAGCGACGGTCCGGCGGCGCGGACCGCCCGGCTGACCTTCGCCATGGCGCGCCACGCCGCGGTCGACCTGGCGCAGGTTTTCGACACGCCGCCCCGCCCGCCCGCGCAGGATCGCCTGCCCCCTGCGGACCTGGCGCATCTGCGCGAGGCCCTGGCCGCCGCCGATGTGCTTTTGAAGACCGGCCCCGCCGTCGACGAGAAACTCGATCACCTGCGCCGGATGTACGAGCCGTATGTGAACGCGCTGGCCGAATATCTGCAAGTCACGCTGCCGCCCTGGCTGCCGGCCGCCGACGCGCACGACAACTGGCGCACGGCAGTATGGGATCGCTACGACGGCATCTCCCTTGTGTAGCGCGCCTGGCCGGCGCGCTAGCGCTGCTCCCAGGCGAGGCGCACGCCCAGGGCCAGCAACAATACCCCGGTCACACGTTCCAGGCGGCGGCGCACGGCGGGCCGCATCAGGAGGTCGCTGAGGCGGCTCAGGAAGTAGGCGTACGCGGACAGCCAGATGAGGCCCAGAGTGATGTGGATGCCGGCCAGCAGCAGCGATTTCAGCAGCACCGGGTCGCCGGGCGCCATGAACTGCGGCAGCAGGGTCAGGTAGAACAGGGCCACCTTGGGGTTGAGCACATTGGTCAGCAGGCCCTGCGTGTAGGCCCGCCGCCAGATGCGCCGGCCCCCGCCCACCACCGGTGCGGCTTCCGCGGTCGCCGCCGTCAAGTGTTTCCCGCCGAACAGCGAGCGCAGCCCGATAAACACCAGGTACGCCGCCCCGATCCACTTCACGATCTCGAAGGCGAGCGCCGATTGGTTGAGGATTGCCGAGAGACCCAGGCCGGACATGGTAGCGTGGATCATGACGCCCGTGGAAATGCCCAGCGTCGTCGCCAGGGCCGCGGGGCGCCCATGACTCAGCGTGTTCTTCGTGACCAGCGCGGTATCGGCGCCCGGCGTAATCGTCAGCACCGCCGATAAGCCCAGGAACATGAGGATGTGGGGATCCATGCGCGCCTTTCTTGAACAACTCCCGCCACTTGCACTCCCGCTGCTTCTCGTATCAGACAGGCTCTGACACCGCAAAATTGGCCGAGCCGGTTAGTAGTGCGATCCGGCGAACATCTATAATTGATGAGAGCAATTATACTGTCCGCCTCGGCATCGCGCAACAGCGGGCCGCACAGGATAACGCTTACGATTCCAGTGCACGGCTGCTCTGGCTAACGAAACACCGTTTGTTATACATATCCCTCGACATTGCACGGAATGGGCGGATCAGGTAAACTACTCGCGGACCTGTGCGTCGCGCGACGTGAAGTCGAGGGCGGGCACGGCCAGGGCGGCCGGTGAGTGCTTGGTGGTGGGCCGCAGACCAGGAGGACCCCAGCGCAAGCAGCATGAGAGTCGTTCACACGGCCATACGGTATCCCCCGGCGCTCGGCGGGGTGGAGTCTTATGTCGCGGATCTCTGCGCGGGCCTGCACCGGCACGGCCACGAGGTGCGCGTCTACACGTCGGATCTGGCCCAGCATCAGCGTGCCGTGCGCCTGCCCGGCGCTGTACCCCGGCGCGTGAACCGCGGCGTGCGCATTCGCCGGTTGCCGGCCCTGTACCTGCCTGGTATCGCCGGCCACCCGCTGTTGCCCGCTCTGCCCGAACTGTTGCTCCGTGCCCCCGCCGATATTATCCACGGCCACTGTTTCTACTACTGCACCGCCGATTGCCCTGCGGCAGTGGCCCGGTTGCGGCGTATCCCGTTTGTGCTCAATCCCTATTTCTATGTCATCCCCACCGGCAAATGGGAAGCCTACCGGCGCACGGTCGGGCGCCTGACGATGCGCGCGGATGTCACGGTGGTGATCTCGCCGTTTGAACAGCGGCTGATCGAGCAGGCCGGGTTCCGGGTGCGCCGCTTTGAAATGGTCCCTCCGGCGGTCGAGGCGGCGGTGTTTGCGGGCGCCCGCGATGATGCCTTCCTGGCGCGGTTCGGCCTCGACGGGCGGCAGCACCAGATCGTGTTGTTTGTCGGGCGGGTGAGCCGGGCTAAAGGCATTGACTTGCTCATTGCGGCGGCGCGGACGGTGATGCGCGCGGCGCCGGAGGCGCGTTTTCTCATCGTAGGGCCGGATTGGGGCGATCGCGCGGAGTTCGAGCGGGCGGTCGCAGCGGCGGGGCTGCGCGGGATGTTCGTCTTTACCGGGGCGCTCAGCACCGCCGACCTGCGGCGGGCCTATCGCAGCGCCGATCTGATGGCCTTCCCCAGCCGCTATGAGGCGTTCGGCATCGTGATGATCGAGGCGATGGCCGCCGGGCTGCCGGTCGTGGCGACGAACGCTTCCGCGATCCCCTGCGTAGTGGATCACGGCGCGACCGGGCTGCTGTTCGCGCCGGAGGATGCGGGGGAACTAGCGGGGCATCTGGTGACGCTGCTGCGCGATCCGGCGTTGCGCGCGCAGATGGGCCGCACGGCGGTGCAGCATGTCGCCGCGGAGTACAGCCCGGCGCAACAAATTCATCGCCTGGAGGCGATTTACCAATCGCTTATTTGACGCCTGAACTGGCACGCGCAGAGAATACGTTCTGGCGACCGGGCGCGCTGGGTGCCCGGCTTATCGGCTAGTGCCATGCCGGCATGCGGCCGGCCCTGGAGTGGGTTTCATGTTTACAGAAGAAGCACAATGGCTGAAAACCGCCTTGCAGGATCTCGATCTGCCCGCGGGAGCGACGGTCTTGAATATCGGCTCGTCCACCGAATCCTTTCGCTGTCTGGGCCAGCCGTTCATTGATTACTATGTGTTCCGGCCGCTCGAAAAGCGGAGCATACAGACCCTACACGTCGATGTGCGCAAAGACGAAGGCGTGGATCTCGTGTGTGACTTGACCGACCCGGCAAATGACGCGCTGGTGGCGACGCTACCGCAAGCCGATGTGGTCCTCTGCTCGAATATGCTGGAACATGTGCGGGACCGGAGCATTGTCGTGCGCCGCCTGGAGCAGTTGACCAAACCCGGCGGACACCTGATTATCACCGTGCCCCATGTTTATAAGTATCACGAAGACCCAATTGATACCATGTACCGGCCGACGAATAAGCAGTTGGAAGCGCTCTATTCGCGCAAGGAGTTCGCCGTCGTCCGCTCCGCCATTCTGCGTGTGCAGTGTGGTTACTTCGACGCGCCCTGGAACATCCGTAAAGACACGTATTTGCGCGTCAGCACGTTTATCCGGCGGCGGTTTCTGAAGCACCCGATCAAAAAGGACTTCTGCCGGGTCGCCGTCGTGGTCTTGCGGAAGACAGCCAACGTATGAGAATTCTGTTTGTGTCGGACCTCTATCCGCCGATCTGGGTGGGAGGCTATGAACTGAACTGTGGGGAGATGGCCGAAGGGTTGCGGGCGCGCGGGCACCAGGTGGAGGTCTTGACCAGCGCGTACCGGGCCGAGCAAGTCCACGAACCGGAGGAAGGCGTCTATCGCCTCTTGCAGTTTAAGAGCAATTTACGACGCCCCAAAACGGCGGATGTGACCGGAGTGGGGCGCAACCGGTTCACGGTGCAGTTGCACAACGTGCGCACGATCCGGCGGATCATCCAGCGGGTGCGGCCCGACGTACTGGTGTTTTGGGGCGGGCATGAGTTAGGGCGCGGGCTCCTGTCGGCGGCGGAACAGCGCTGCCGGGTGGTCTACTTCCTGGCCGACAACTGGCTGACATTGGAGCTCGCCATCGATCAACGCCCGTGGCGGTATCGGGCGCCGCGCCGCCTCTATGACCTGGCCCTGGGCCTGCTGGGGATCCCCAGCGGGGCCGTGCGCCGCGATCACTTAATATTCGTGAGCCGGGCGCTGCAGAACCAGTATGCCGAGCTAGGTGTCGACGTGCGGTGTGGTACGGTCATCCACCTGGGGATCGCGGAGGAGTTCGCCCGGCTACAACCCCAGCATATTTTGCAGCGCACGCCCGATGAACCGCCCCGTATCCTCTACACGGGCCAGATTGTCGCCGAGAAAGGGGTGCCGACGCTGATCACGGCGCTGGCCCAGCTACGCACGCGCCCAGGGTTGGAACAGAGCCGATTGACCCTGGTGGGCGGGATTCACCGCGAGGAGTTCGGGGCGGCGTTGCGCGCCCAGATCCACGCGCTGGGGCTGGATGGGGCCGTGGAATTCGCCGGGCGTTTGCCGCGCGCCGAGCTTCCGGCCCTGTTCAGCCGCCACGACGTGCAGGCGTTTACCTCAGAGTGGCAGGAGCCTTTCGCGTTGAGTTTGCTGGAAGGCATGGCGTCGGGCATCCCGGTGGTATCCACATTGCGGGGCGGCTCAGCGGAAGTCATCCGGGACGGCGCGAACGCGCGGGCCTTTGCCGCAGGCGATGCCGCGGATCTGGCCGATAAGCTGGCCTGGGTGCTGGCGCACCCGCAGGAGGCCGCCGCGCTGGGACGCGTCGCCAGCGCCGAGATTCAGCAATGTTGCACGCTGCGATCGGAGCTGGACGCGCTGGAGGCGTATCTGCAACAGGTCGTGGCCGGCCCACCGCGCCCCTACACGGCGCCGCGCAGACGGGCCGGCCATGGGCGGGCTAGCGGGGGAAAAGGAGGGCAACGATGAGCAGCAGATGGAACACAGGCCGGGAGGCGCGCGCCGCCTGGGCTAAGTCGTGGCAAGAAGTGGATGTGACGCTGGCCCACCGCGATGTATTTTATTATATGGATCGGATCAAGCAAGCGTATGTGCGCCGGCTCTTACCGCCAGGGAGCCGCTGCCTGGAGGTGGGTTGCGGGTCGGGCCGGCTTTCGGCGCTTCTGGCGCGCGACGGGCATCAGCTGACGTGCATGGACTATACGTTGGAGGCGCTCCACGCCGCCCAGCGCAACTTTGCCTCCGCCCAGCTATCCGGCCGGTTTGTGCAAGGGGACGCGTTTGCCCTGCCTTTCGCCGCCGGATCCTTCGACGCCGTATTTAGCACCGGGCTACTTGAGCACTTTGAGGACCCCCTACCCGTCGTGGCCGAGATGACGCGGGTGCTACGCCCTGGCGGCATTTTCTTCTCCGATATCGTGCCGCGGAAATTCTCCCTGTTACGCGCGTTCGAATTCATGCGCCCGCAACGCGCGGTATTCGAGCGGGCTTTTACCCGCGACGAGATTCTCGAAATGTTGGAGCACGCCGGCCTCAAGTCCGCCGGCACCTTTCCAGCCGGGGTGTTTCCCCCCTTCTGGCTGCCGATCATTGTCCGTAGTGCGACTTACCGGCGTGCCCACGGGCGGGTGGTGCGCAGTCTGCTGCCTGTCCTGCGCCGGCTTGATCGATCCTGGCTCGCCGAGAAGCTGGGCTTCTACTGGTTCTGTTGGGGCTATAAGCGCCCCTGATCGCGTCTGGCCTGGCCCCGCCTTGTAGTGCCTTGTCCGGTTCGTTATAATCGAATCGATTGGCCTTAGTGTGAGCAGCAACCAAGGACTCAGGATCGGATGGAGTTGAACAGCACAGCGCGTAACGTAGCAAATCTGCGCCCGGCCGGCTGGGGCATGCTCGCCGCCCTGGTCGGGGGCCTGGGCGCCCTGCTCGTCGTGAGTGTCGTTCTGGGCAGCCTGCTGGTGACGGCGCCGGGGTTGGCGGCGCTGGTGGCGCTGGGCGTGCCGCTCGTGGCGGTCCTGCTGGTGCTGGCCTTCCGGCCCGCCACGCAGAAATACGCGCTGCTGGGGCTGTTCGCGCTGGCGCCCAGCACCGGGTTGCTGAAGGTGGTCAGCGGCCAGCGTTATGGCCCGCTCCTCTTCGACCTGCTGCTGGTGGTCGTGCTGGTGGTGGTGCTGCTGTCCGGGCGTGCGCGCTTTCCGGCGGCCGGCCTCTGGGTCATTCTGCTGATCGCGCTGGCCGCCCTGGAAATGATCCATCCGAACATCCCCTCGCTCGGCCTGGCGCTGGAAGGCTTTCATAAGTTCATGTTTCTGGCCCTGGCCTTCTTCGTGGCCCAGGCGGCTTTCATCGACCGCAAGTTCCTGCGGCAATTTGCCGTGTTGCTGATCATCCAGGCGACCATCCTGGCGTTGTATGGGGTTAAGCAGTTCGTGTTGCCCAGCGACTTCGACTGGCGGCTGATCGGCTACAGCGAACCGGGGGCCGACATCAGCTTTACCGTGGCCGGCCACCTGCGCGCCTTCGCCACCACGTCGGGCCCCTTTCACCTGGGCATTTACCTGGCCGGCACTATTGTGCTGGGCGTGGTGCTGTGGCCGCTGGCCCGGCGCTGGTGGCGCTGGGGCCTGGCCGCGGCGCTGCTGATCATGGCGCTCGGGTTGGGTTTTACCATCACCAAGGCAAACTGGGTCGGGGCTGTGGCGGGGATAGGGTTGGTGCTGCTGCTGGGCGGGCGCCTGCGTGTGCTGAAGCGCTTCCTGCCCCTGCTGGCGATCCTCGGCGCCGTGCTGGTCTTTGTGGTGCTCCCGGCTGTCGTCGCGCTTGATCCCAGCGGCGCGCTGGCGCTCGCCCTCAGGGATGTGCTGAACCCAACACGCGCCCAGACGTTTCTCTTGCGCGCAGCCTCCTGGCAGCAAGTCATTGTGCCGGCGATCCTGGAGCATCCCTGGTTGGGGTACGGCACCGGCGCCGCGGGCGAAGGCGTGCAACACAACGTCATCGCTGCCGGAGGGTTGGGCTTCTACAGCCACAGTCTCTATTTCAAGATCCTGCTCGAAATGGGCGTCCTGGGCTTGGCCGGCTTTCTCGGCCTGATGGGCACGGTGCTGTGGCGCGGGTGGCGGATGCAGGCCCGCATCCGCGACCCGTTCCTGCGCGCTGTGCTGCTGTGGTGTCTCGGCTTTGCCGTGGCGATGCTGGTGAGTTGCATTGCCGGGCCGATGCTGGATGCCTATCCGGGCAATATGCTGTTCTGGTTTGCGCTCGGCCTGGTGAGTCGCGTCTGGCTGCTGGATCGGCAGGGGGACGTGGCGCCCGCCGGGGTAACGGCGCCGGAGGCAGCGCCGCGCGCTGTGGCCGGCGCGAGCGCCGCGTCCTGAGATGGGCGTCCTAAGGCCGGTCGCCGCCCGCGTCACGGCCATCGAGTCCTGGCTGCTCGTGTTGCTTCTGGCCGCCTCTCTGGTCGCCCGTGGCGCCCTGGTGCTGCTGCCGGTGGGGGCTGTGGCGCTGATCTGGCTCTGCCGCTGGGTCTCTATCGGGCGGCCCTGGGTCGCCACCCCGTTCAACGGGATCCTGGCCCTGTTCCTCGCCGCCAACGTGCTGGCACTGGTGCCGTCTGGGGATCTCCTGCTCAGCCTAGCGCGCTTCAGCAATCTCCTGATCGGCATATTCCTGGCGCAGACCCTGGTGGCGGCAGCGACCGGCCCCGGACGTTGGGCGCCGCTCCTGGGCGGCCTGGTGGCCTTCAACTGGCTGCTGTTGCCCCTGGTGCTGATCGGCACCGACTGGGGGGGAAAAGCTTCGCTGAGCGGCGCCGCCGCGTATGCCCAACTGCCCAGTTGGCTGCCCCATCTCTTCACCAATTCCTATGGGCAGGCCCCGGACGGTATCCAACCCAACCAACTGGCGATCATGCTGGCCCTGTTGCTGCC
>JAICKM010000872.1 GCA_025927935.1 Chloroflexia bacterium
AAGCGTTGCGCTGCAAAGAGGCGGGCGAAAGCAAAACCATCCTCCTCAACCTGAGCGGCCACGGGTTCTTCGATCTGGCCGCCTACGACCGCTACCTGGCCGGCGAACTGGAAGACTACGAATATCCCGTCGAGGCCGTCCAGGCCGCTCTGGCCGATCTGCCGGTCGTCGCCGGCTAGCCGCCTCGCCGCCCACCGCGCCGCGCCCGCCGCCCCTTATCAGGCGAGTCGCGGCGCGGTGGACAGGGCGACCTCCGACAGGCCCGCCGCTTCTACCGTGGATCGGCGCGCGGCAATGCTCCGGTCCGGCCCGCATTGTGTCCTGATCGTGACCGCCGGCAGCCTGATTGTGTGCCGATCTTGACCGCCTAACGGGTTGATCAGAATCCCTTCCTCCGCTATACTGAAGTAGTCTACCGGCAAACTGATTCTGCGCTCCCGCGGGACGATTGCCGAAACCAGGTCAATACGCGCATCTAGGCAGGACTTATAGGACTACACCCGGCTCGTTTGGCACCGGCCGTCCACTAGCCAGCCTGTCCAGTCGGGGTAACTGCATATGTCCGTGCAGGTGGCGTACCAGTACGACCTGTTCATCTCGTATGCCGAGGCGGATCGCGCCTGGGTCGAAGGCTACCTGGCCGATGCCTTGCGCCAGGCGGGCTTGCGCTGGTACGCCGACGCGCCACCGGCCGGGGGCACGCCGCCGGACCTCGCCACGGGCGCGCTCCGCGAGAGCCGCCGGGCGGTGCTGGTGCTCTCCCCCGCCTATCTGGCCGAGCGGCTGCCGGCGGTCGTCGCCCTGCTGGCCGCGGTCTATGGGACCGGCCCGACCACCTGGCCGGTCAGCCCCTTGATCCTCCAGCCGGTCACGCTGCCGCCGTTGCCGCCCCTGCTCCCGCCGCTGGACGCCCGTGACGCCCACGAGTGGCCGCGCATCGTCAATCGCCTCTGCGCCGAGCTAGGCCACCAGACCCGCCCCGCCGAGCGGATTCCGCCGTGCCCCTATCCGGGCCTGCGCCCGTTTACGGCGCGCGACGCCCGCTTCTTCTATGGGCGCGATGCCGAAATCGGCGCGCTGCTGGGCCGGTTGCGGCGCGAGCGCTTGCTGCTCCTGGTGGGGCCGCCGGGCAGCGGGAAAACCTCGTTGATCCAGGCCGGCTTGCTCCCGCAATTGCCGGCCAGTCCGCACTGGCCTCCGGGCTTCTGGCTGGCGCGCACCATGCGGCCCGGCGCCCAGCCCCTGCAAACGCTGGTCGAGACGCTGCACGTGGGCCATACGCAGCCCCGCGAGGTGATCACCGCCCTGCTCGGCGCGCAGGATGGGGCCGGGCGGCTCTTGCTGATCGTCGATCAGTTCGAAGAACTCTTCACCCTGGCCGGCCCTGGTGAGCAGGCGCGGTTCCTGGCCGCGCTGCGCGCATTGCGCACCGATGCCCGCTGCGCGCTCATCCTGGTGATGCGTAGCGACTTCTACGCCGATCTGGCGAACAGCCCGCTGTGGCCCATCCGCGCCCGGCAGCGCATGGAGATTTTGCCGCTCCAGGGCGAGGCGCTACGCGCGGCGATCCAGGAACCGGCGCTGGATCGCGGAGTCCACGTCGAGCCGGCGCTGCTGGAGCGGTTGCTGGCCGATGCCGCCGACGAGCCACACGCTCTGCCGCTGCTGCAAGAGACGATGGGCACGCTATGGGCGCGCATGGACCGGCGGTTGCTGCCGCTCGCCGCCTACCAGCGCGGGCGGACCGGCGGGCCGGGCGGCCTGGCCGGCGTCCTGGCGGCCAGGGCGGACGCCGTGTTCGAGGCGCTGCCCGCCGATCAGCAGGCGGTCGCCCGGCGCATCTTGCTGCGCCTGGTGCAACTGGGCGCGGGCCGGCCCGACACCGCGCGCCGGCAAACCCTGGCCGGTCTGCGCATCGCGCATGAAGCCCCGGCGCTGCTGGACCAAACCCTGCGCTACCTGGCCGCGCAGCGCTTGATTCTGATCACGGAGACGGCAGATGCCGGCGATGCCACGGTGGAACTGGCGCACGAGATCCTGATCAGCGCCTGGCCGCGCCTGGGCCGGTGGTTGCGCGAGTGGCGCGAGGCCGAGCAGACACGGCGGCGTTGGGATGAGCACGCCCGGACCTGGATCCGGCACAGCGCCCGCGCCGCGGGACTGCTGGATGGCGCGCAGTTACGCGGAGCCGAGCGCTGGCTCACCGGGCCGGGCGCCGCCACGCTGGGCTATGATGCCGCGCTGCCCTTGCTAGTCGAGCGGAGCCGCGCGGCCCTGGCGGCGCGCAACCATCCGCCCGATGAGGCGGGCGCACGCCGGCTACCCGCGTCCGCTCGCGCCCGCGACGCCGACCGGATTACCCGGCCCCTCCTGCTGGAACCCGCCGAGCACGACCGCCCGGCCTCAGAGCCGCCCGGTCACAATGGGCACGCGGAGGACAGACGCGCGCTGAACGGATCGGCGCGGCTGGAGCCGGCCCGCGACGGCGGGGCCGCGCGGAAGGCTCCGCGCAACGGGCATACGACCCCGGCGCCGCCCCATAACGGCCACGCCGCCCTGGAGCCGGAGCGCCCAGGCACCCTGACCATCGCCGTGGAACACCCCGGCGCGGGGCGAGAGGCGTTCGCGGGAGGGCCACCCTCTGCGTCTGTCCCGCCCGCCGTGGATGCGCCCGCGACTCCACCCCGCATAGAGGAGCTGCCGAACGTATTCAAGCAAGCGCCGGTAGAGAGCTTCATCCCGCTGCCGCCGAACGATGTGCTAGCAGCCGGGGACCG
>JAICKM010000965.1 GCA_025927935.1 Chloroflexia bacterium
GCGCTTCGCCGAGCACGGCGTCGAGCACGACCCGGTGGCCGAGGAAGCCGGCCGGGCGGTGCTGGCCTTCCGCGACTTCGAGGGCCAGCGGCTCGCGTTGATCGACGACAGCGGGGCGGCAGTGCCCGGCGGCACTCCGTGGGCCAAGAGTCCCACTCCGGCCCCGGTCGCCATCCACGGCCTGGGTACCGTCACGCTCACCGTGCGCAACCTGGCGCCCACCGAGCGCGTGCTGACCGAGGTGATGGGCTTCCGCCGGGCGGGCAGCTATCCGGCGACCGAGGGACCGCAGCGCGAGATCGTCGTCTTCGCCACCGGCGCGGGCGGCCCCGGCGCCGAGGTCCACGTGGACGAGCGGCGCGACCTGCCCATGGAGCAGTTGGGCCGCGGCGGCGTCCACCACGTCGCCTTCCGCGTGCCCACCAGCGAGGAACACGCCGCGTGGCTGGACCGGCTGCGGACGGCCCGCGTGCCGAACTCGGGCCTGATCGACCGCTTCTATTTCCAGTCGATCTACTTCCGCGAGCCGAACGGCATCCTGTTTGAACTCGCCACCGACGGCCCCGGCTTCGCCACCGACGAGGACCCGGCACACCTGGGCGAAGGGCTGGCCCTGCCGCCCTTCCTGGAGCCGCGCCGCGCCCTGATCGAGGCCCGCCTGCAACCGCTGGAGCTAGCCGTCCGCTAACCCCGGCAATCGCCAATCAGCCAACGGGCGCTACCGGTATGATACCGGTAGCGCCCGTTCGGCATCCAGTGGCGTTATAGCCGGGATTGCGCACCCGTCCATAGCCTGGGCATTGCGGTGTAGGGCAACATCCCGGCGCCCGACCAACCTAACTCCCCTGCCCCCCTTCCCGCGGCGGGAAGGGGGGAATCGCTGGAGTGAGAGAAATTCGCTCCCCTCCCTGCGGCGGGGGGGCTGGGGAGAGGTTGCCGCTACGCGAACCGGGGCATGACCTCCTGCGCAAACCGGCCCACCATCTCCGTGTTGTGGGCCAACCCGGCCAGGTAGACGATGATATAGTCGGCCCCGGCGTCCACACACTGCTGGATGTGCGCCGCGGCTTCGTCGGCGGTCCAGATCTTGAACCGCTTGCGGTACTGCTCCGGCGTATACTGGTTCGGCATCGAGGCCGCCGCCTGGTCCGGGGTCTCGCCGGGCGCCAGCAGGTGGATGTCCTCCACGCTAGTGCTGACGGTAATCTCCTTGGGGTCGCGGCCCAGCGCGGCGCAGTGCTGGTGCAGCACGTCCACCTTGTGCCGGATCGTCTCCGGGTTGCCACCGCCCACGTTGCAGCCGTCGGCGTACTTGGCGACCAGCTTCAGCGTCACCTTCTCGCCGCCCCCGCCGATCCACAGGTCGGGGTGCCCGCCGCCCGCGCCCTTCGGCACATTGATCGGCCCGTCGATGGTGTAATACTTGCCCTGGAAGGTGGGCTTATCCTCGGTCCACATGTCATGGATGATCTCGCACGCTTCGCGGAACATGCCCATGCGCTGCGGCACTTCCGGGTAGCCGTAGCCGTAGGCCCGCCACTCGTGCTCGTACCAACCCGCGCCCAGGCCACAGATCAGCCGCCCGTGGGCCATCGCGTCCACCGTGGACGCCATCTTCGCCAGCAGGGCCGGGTTGCGGTAGCCGTTGCACGTCACCATCTGGCCCACGCGCACGCGCTGGGTGTCGCGCACCAGCCCCGCCGTGATCGTCCACGCCTCGAACGTCGTCTCCAGGGTCGGCTCCGGCACCGTGTGAAAGTGATCGTAAACCCAGATCGAGTCGAACCCGGCCTCGTCCGCAGCCCGCGCGGCGCGGGTCATCGCCTCATACTGCTCGCTGGCGTCCGGGATACCCACCAGGTCCATCTTCCACCCCTGCGGCACAAACACCCCAAACTTGACTGCCATGTTGTCGCTCCTTTCCCCTTCTCCGTGTGCGGCATTGCTAGATCGCTAACCCGGACAGGCGATGCAAAAACCATGCCGATGCCCGCCGGGGCACACCGCCGGTCAGAACCAGTGGGCTTTATCAACGACGTTAAGCAAGGGTTGGTCCTGGGCGAAGCGCCGGGCGTTATCCAGGATGATCTCCAGGCGGCGGTCGTCCAGGTACGGGCCGCTCCCGGCGACGTGCGGCGTCAGCAGCACGTTGGGCGCGGTCCAGAGCGGATGATCCGGCGGCAGCGGCTCGATCTCGAACACATCCAGCCCGGCGCCGCCGATGGTGCCCGCGCGCAGCGCGCTGTTCAGGTCGTCCAGCCGGACGGTCATGCCGCGCCCGATGTTGA
>JAICKM010000537.1 GCA_025927935.1 Chloroflexia bacterium
CCCCTCAAGACGAGACTCTTCGCTGCGCTCAGAGTGACAAACACGCGCGGACGGACTACTCAGCACTCAGCAATGTGCTACGCATCGCTGCGCGAGCAGCACTCAGCACTCGTTGGCGCCGGGCATGGTATAATGGGGCATGAACACACACCCTGTTGCGGCCCGCCCCGGCGGACCGTTCCGTTTGTGCTATTGGTTGCTGGGTGCCGGCCTGCTGCTGGGGCTGGCCGGCTGTGGCGGCCCGGCGGCGTCCACGCCGAGCCCCGTGTCCGAGGTGGGGGGCGGCCAGGCGGCCCCGGCGGCGCCCACGGTGGGCGATTCCGCGACGGCGACCCCATCGCCCCTGCTTCCGACGGTGACATTGCCGCCGCTCCCGGCCACGGCCACCTCGGATGTGGTGGTGCCCACGGACACCTTGCCGCCCGTGCCGGCCACGGCCACCTCCGCAGCGCCGCCCGTGACCGAGACGCCCGTGCCGCCCCCGGCCACCGATACGGCGCTGCCGCCGCCCTCGGACACGCCCCGCCCGGTCGCGTCCACCCATACCCCGCACCCGGTGGCGGCTACGAAAGCGCCCACCAAAGCGCCCACCAAAGCGCCCACCAAAGTGCCCACAGTGCCCCCGCCGACGCAAGTGGTGGTGCTGCCGCCCACGCCTGCGCCGCCAACGGCCACGTCCGGTGAGCGCGATCCCTATGCCACGCCGGTGGTCGAGCTAACGCCGCCCGTGGTCGATCAGTCGGCGTATGACGCCTATATTCCGGCGGCGATGAAGAGCCGCCAGTTTTCGCACTACTCGTGCGAGTTCGATGCCGCCTGGGTGGTGCTCAAGACCTACGGCTTCGACCCTACTGTGGAAGAACTCATCAACATCATCGGCGTGGACCACAGCGTCGAGCCGCGCTGGGAAGAAACGTCTAAGGGGATCTTCATCTACGGCGGCGATATCCGGCACTACTACTCCGGCGATTACCTGACTAACTTCCTGGGCCGCTCCAGCGGGCAGGCCATGAGCAAGGTCTTCACGCACTATGGCCTGCGCGTGACGCCCGTCCACGACAAGGCGAGCCTGCAAGCCGCGCTGCGCGGCGGGTCGCTGGTCTGGATCAAGACGACCGCCGACTTCAAGCCCGGCGCCCCGGCCACCTGGGTCATGCCCGACGGCAGCACCTACCAGACCGTGCTAGGCAACGACCACGCGGTCGTCGTCATGGGCTACAACGCGACAGGCGCGCTGATCCGCGACGTGCTGGGGCCGACCAAGACCAACTGGAACCGCCCGTATGAGTACCTGGTGCCCTGGGCCAAGTTCCTGGCCGCCTGGAAGCAGCAGTCCTACGACGGCCTCGCCGTGGCGCCCGCCCGCTAGCCGCCGGGGCCAACCTCTCCCCCAACCCCTCTCCGCCGCGGCGAGGGGAGTCGCGCTTGCCCCTCCTTCCCGCCGCGGGAAGGAGGGGCGTCCTTTACCATAGGTACGGCACTTTCCCCCTTCCCGGCGCGGGAAGGGGGCAGGGGGGTTAGGCCCGTCGCCCACCCGGATGCCGCCCGCGAACAGCGGGTCCGGCCTGTGCTATACTGCCTGGGGCAGGCCCGCGGGGTTTGGCCCGCGGCTATTACGCAAGGGAGAGGTAAGACAACGGTGACGGCAGTAGAGTCGCAGCCGGCGGCGGCGCCGGGGCGCCCGCACGTGCAGCAGGTCCTGGCGGTGGCCGTGCAGGCCGGCGCGATCATGCTCAGCAGCGGGGCGGAGACGCAGCGCGTCGAAGACACCGTGAATATCATCGCGCGGGCTTTCGGCGTCGCCGACAGCCAGTGCCTGGTGATGACCACCGGTATCTATGTGTCGCTGGACGATCCGCAGATGGCGCACCCGGTCACGCTGGT
The DNA here is from genome assembly GCA_025927935.1 of Chloroflexia bacterium. Next base: position 1,885 of record JAICKM010000537.1, read on the forward strand.
CCATCGCGTGCCCAGCCGCACATTGCACTACGACCGCGTCTCGGCGGTCAACGACCTGTCGCGGCGGGTGGCGCGCGGCCTGGCCGGCGTGGCCGACGCGCAGCGCGAGTTGGACGCCATCGCGCGGGCGCCGAACCCCTATCCGCTGTCTATCTGGCTGGCCGGGGGCGCGGGGTCGGCGGCGGGGGTTGCGTTGCTGCTGGGCGGCGGCCCGCTCGACGTGCTGCCCGCGTTCGCCAGCACCGTGCTGGTGCTGCTGATCGGCGTGCTGCTACAACGCAGCAAGATCCCGGCGCTGTTCAGCGATACTGTCGGCGCGGCCCTGGCGACGGCGGTGGCCCTGGCCCTGGTCTCGTTGGGCGTGGCGATCCACGCCGATATGGTCATCGCCGGCGGCATCATGACGCTGGTGCCGGGGGCCGCGCTGCTGATCAGCGTGCAGGACGCCATCTCCGGCAACTTGCTCAGCGCGGCGGCGCGCGGGCTGGAAACGTTGCTGAAGGGCGCGGCCCTCGCCAGCGGCGTCGGGCTGGCGCTCACGGGCGCGCTCGATCTGGGGCTGCATATCTCGGTGCAAAGCAGCGCCGGACAGGTCTGGCAGATACCGATCCAGGTGGTCGCGGCATTTGCCGCCTCGGCCTGCTACGCCGTCTTGAACCACGTGCCGCGCTTCGCCCTGCTCACGGCGGGGGTAGCCGGGGCGGTGGGCTGGCTGGCCTACCTGCTGGTGCTCCAGGTGAAGGACAGCCCGCTAGCCGCTACGTTCCTGGCCGCGTTTGTCGTCGGCGTGTTGAGTTGGGGCTTCGCCCGCGGCCAGCACGCGCCCGTCTCGCTCTTCATCCTGCCCGGCATCCTGCCGCTGCTGCCCGGCGTGACGATCTACAACGGGATGCTCGACCTGGCGACCAATCAGAGCCTCCAGGGGCTGTTGCTGCTGGTCCATGCCGTGTTTCTGGGCGGCGCGCTGGCGGCGGGGGTGGGCCTCAGCGACTCACTGGCGCCGCACCTCTGGCGGCGGCGGCTCACCCGGCGGCGGCCCTGAGCGCCCCGCCGGCTTAGAGAGTCCCGACCGGCCCGTGGCCGGGATAGACGGTCCGGCCCCCTTTGGCCCGGATGCGCTCCCAACTCGCCTGAACCAGATCCATCGCGTCCGGTCGCGCCGCTTGCGGCACGGTTAAATCGCCGGTAAAAGCCGCGCCGTCGTCCAGAATCAGGGTCACGCTGTCGTCCGAGTGCCCCGGCGTGCTGATGATCTCGCCCTGGATGCCGATGCGCGCGAGAAACGCCCGGCTCTCGGCGGTGCTGATCACGATGTTGCCGTCCGGCCCGATGTCCTGGTACTGGTCCTGCGGCTTGACATAAGTGCGGAGCAGCGGAATCCCGGCAAGCTGCGTGTCCACGACGATGAGCCGCACGCCCAGCCCTTTCAGATTTTGCACCAGGCCCGCATGGTCGGGGTGGTAGTGCGTGGCTAGCTGATAGGGGATGGCGGCCAGGTCGATGTCCATCCGCCGACAGGTATGTTGCAGCGTGGGCAGCGTGCCGGGCCACCCGGCGTCGACCAGCAGACGTGGGGCATTATCGGCCAGCACATAATAGTTGGTCGAGCGATAGCCCACGTTCACAATATTCATACGCCCTCCCGCGCAATACTGTGGGCAGCACGCCAGCCATCCGCCGGGGCCTGCCCTGCGGCAGACTAGCACAGCTATACTACGATTGAGGGGAGGTGTCAAGGTGCGCGCTCCCCCTCCCGGTGGCCGGCCAACCTCTCCCCCAACCCCTCTCCGCCGCGGAGAGGGGAGTCCTCTTTTCCCCTTCCAGCGGCGGGACCCGCACAGGCGATCGCGCCGGGAGGCGCATCCCGGTGGCCGACCAACCTCTCCCCCAACCCCTCTCCGCCGCGGAGAGGGGAGTCCTCTTTCCCCCTTCCAGCGGCGGGAAGGGGGGCAGGGGGTTAGGTTCGTCGGCCACCGGGATGCCGCCCGCTTGCGTCCCACGCGCCTGGCCCCTATACTTATGCCATGAGCAGTGATTGGGACAAGGACGCGCCGTCCGACGCCGGAACCCCCGACGGCGAGGATTCGTACCTCGCCATCCTCAAGGACCGCATCAAGGCGCGCAAGCAAACCCACGGCGCGGCGCCGGGCGGACGGGACCCGGCGGCGCTCGATGCCTTTATCCGCGCCCTGGACTCGGACAACCCCGATCCGGGCGCGCTCTATGCCCGCGGGCGCACCTACCACCAACTGGGGCGCTATGCCGAGGCGCTGGCCGACTTCACCCGCGCGCTGGCCTTGCGGCCCGATCACCCGGCCACGCTGCACCGCCGCGGCAACACCTACTACCAGCTTGCGCGCTACGCCGAGGCGCTGGCCGATTTCACCCGCAGCCTGGAGCTGCGCCCCGACCATGCCGGCGCGCTGAGTGACCGGGGCCGCACCTATGCCGCGCTGGGCCGCTACGCCGAGGCGCTGGCCGATCTGGACCGGGCCGTGCAGCGCCAGCCCGATCACCCGGACATTCGCTACAACCGGGGCCTCACCTACTACCGGCAGGATCGCTACGCCGAGGCCCTGGCCGACTTCACGCGGGCGCTCGCCGCGCACCCCGATGACCCGGAGTTGCTCTATAGCCGGGGCAACGCCTACAATGCGCTGGGCCGCCTGGCCGCCGCCCTGGCCGACTACAGCGCCGTCCTGGCTCGCGCGCCCCAGCACCAGGCGCGCACCAACCGGGGCATCACCTATCACCAGCTGGGCTACCACGCCGAGGCGCTGGCCGACCTGACCGCCGAACTGGCCCGCCGGCCCGCCGACCCGCTGCTGCTGTCGCACCGCGGCAATGTCCATAGCGCGCTGCACCAGCCGGAGGCGGCCCTGGCCGACTTCACGGCCAGCCTGACCGTGCGGCCCAGCCATATCCCCACGCTGATCAATCGCGGCATCACCTATCAGCAGTTGGGCCGCAATGCCGAGGCGCTGGCCGATTACCGGCAGGCGCTGACCCTGGCGCCGGACGACCCGGCAGTGCTCTATAACCTGGCCTGCTTCCACAGTCTACAAGGCGACGCGCTGGCCGCGCTGACCGTGCTGCGCGCCGCCGTGCGCGGCAATCCCGCCTTTCGCCGCATGGCCGCCG
>JAICKM010001005.1 GCA_025927935.1 Chloroflexia bacterium
CCATCGCCCAGGCGCTAGGGCGCAAGTTCGTGCGCGTGTCGCTGGGCGGCATCCGCGACGAGGCCGAGATCCGCGGCCACCGGCGCACCTACATCGGCGCGCTGCCGGGCCGCATCTTGCAGACGATGCGGACCGCGGGCACGATCAACCCCGTGTTCATGCTGGACGAGATCGACAAGCTGGGCGCCGATTTCCGGGGCGACCCCGCCGCCGCCCTGCTCGAAGTGCTCGACCCGGAGCAAAACCATACCTTCAGCGATCACTACCTGGACGTGCCCTACAACCTCTCGCGGGTCATGTTCATCATGACGGCCAACCAGTTGGACCCGGTGCCCCCGGCCTTGCTCGACCGTATGGAAGTGATCGAATTGCCCGGCTACATCGAGGAGGAGAAATTCCACATCGCGCGCAACTTCCTGGTGCCCCGGCAGATCGCGGAACACGGCCTGTTGCTGCCGCAGGTGCAGTTCTCCGACCCGGCGCTGTACAAGATCATCCGCGAGTACACGCACGAAGCGGGCGTGCGCAATCTGGAGCGCGAGATCGGCACGGTATGCCGCAAGATCGCGCGGGAGGTGGCCGAGGGACTGCCACCCGACGAACCGGCGCCCGCCGCCGAGGCCCCCGCCGATGGCTCGCCCGCCGAGCCGCCCGCGACGCCGGTGGCCGCAGACAGCACCCGCCTGGCCGATGGGGCCGTGCCGCCGCAGCGGACGAAGAAAGCCCGCCGGCGCTACCTCATCCGCGAAAAGAACCTGGAACCGTTCCTGGGGCCGCCCCGCTACTCCTGGGGCGTGGCCGAGCGCGAGGACGAAGTCGGCCTGGCGACCGGCGTCTCCTGGACGCCCGTGGGCGGCGATACGATGGGCATCGAGGTCACGCTGATGGAGGGCCGCGGGCGCCTGTTGCTGACCGGGCAACTGGGCGACGTGATGAAGGAGTCGGCGCAGGCCGGACTGTCCTACGCGCGCTCCTGGGCCACCCGCTACAGCGTCGATCCCAAGCGCTTCGAGAAGCTGGACGTGCATATCCACGTGCCCGCCGGGGCGATCCCCAAGGATGGCCCCTCGGCGGGCGTGACCATGACCACGGCGCTGATCTCGGCGCTCACCCGGCGGCCGGTGCGCCGCGATGTCGCCATGACCGGTGAGATCACTCTGCGCGGCAAGGTCCTGCCCATCGGCGGGCTGAAGGAGAAAGTACTGGCCGCGCACCGCGCGGGGATCACCACGATGATCGTGCCGCGCAAGAATGAGAAGGACCTGAGCGAGATCCCCATCCGCGTGCGGCGCAAGCTCAAGTTCGTGCTGGTGGAAGACATGAGCGAGGTGCTGGATACGGCCTTGCTGCCAGAGCCGGTGCGCGAGGCCGACCCCGAACTGGGCGCCCCGCCGCCCACCGAGGCCGAACTGGACGAGTCGCGGGTGCCCGCCGGGGCCGCCTGAGCATGGCGCCGTCCTCCGGCGTCGCAGACCTGCTGGCCCGCCTGGTCGCTATCGACTCGCGCAACCCGGTGCTGGCGCCCGGCGCGCCCGGCGAGGCGGCCATTGCCACGGCGGTGGCAAACTTCCTCAGCGCCGCCGGGCTGGAAGTGGCCTGGGTGGCCCCGCAGGCGGACCGGCCCAGCGTGGTCGGGCGGTTGCGCGGCACGGGCGGGGGGCGTGCCCTCCTGCTGAACGGCCACCTGGACACCGTCGGCTTCGGCGGCATGGCCGATCCCACGACTCCCCGAACCGAGAACGGGCGGCTATACGGGCGCGGCGCCTACGACATGAAGGGCGGCCTGGCGGCGATCCTGCACGCTGCGGCCACCCTGGCCCACGGCCCCCGGTTGCGGGGCGACCTGATCGTGACCGCCGTGGCCGACGAAGAGCACGCCAGCCTGGGCACCGAGGCGGTGCTGGCCCATCTGGGGCTGGAAGCCGCCGGCATCGGCGGGGCCATCGTCACCGAGCCGACCGATCTGCAAATCTGCGTGGCGCACAAGGGCTTTGCCTGGGCCACCTTCACCACCCAGGGCCGCGCCGCCCACGGCAGCCGCCGCGCCGAC
>JAICKM010000598.1 GCA_025927935.1 Chloroflexia bacterium
CGCCGCCTGGGCATCGGGGAACGCCGCCGGGATGGCATAGGCGAACCGCTCGTCCGTCGCCTGGTACTCCGCGTAGCCGCCGTCCACCTGGTAACCGGTGAAGCGGGCATAGTCACACAAGTTCTCGCGCCCGCTGCGGCAATATTCGCACACCCCGCAGGCCCAGTTGAGCCAGGGCACGCCCACCCGGTCGCCCACTTGAAAGCGCGTCACCTCCGCCCCCACCGCGTCCACGGTGCCGACGATCTGGTGCCCCGGCACCACCGGCAGCTTGGGCAGGTCGATCTCGCCCTCGACGATATGCAAGTCGGTATGGCACACACCGCACACGTTGACACGGACGCGCAGGTCGTGCGGGCCGGGATCGGGCACCGGCAGATCGGTCGCAATCAGCGGGCGCTCCTCGACCGGCGCCGGGGCGCGTAATTGCCAGGCATACATACTTGTAGTCCTCCTATGCGCCGCGAACGGTTGGCACGCGTAATCCGCGCCAGGGCGCGTCCTGTCTATTGTAGCCGCTTACCCCGTATCATACCGCGTTAGGGCCGCAGCGCAAACCCGGCGCCGCCCCCTCCGCGGGCGGGCGAGCGTCACACCCGGCGAGCGCCCATCGTTCCCACTACTACCGGCGGGCGCGCTGCGCCTGGCGGTACTACACACAAGGAGGCGTTAACCATGGGACACCAGCACGACAAAGAGCCGGTTCACGACCTCGGTCAGGGGCATGACGAGCGCGGCGAAGAAAATCCCGGCGGCAAGGACCGCGAGGCGGGAGGCGGGCGTCGCGAACACCGCGCCAGCGGCAGCCATGACAGCAACATCAGCGGCACGCACCACGACGACTCGTCCAGCACGAGCGGCGGCGGCAGCAGCGGCGGGGGCGGTGGTTCGCACAGCGGCGGCCACGGCGGCACCGGGCATACTTGATATTGCATGGCCCCCGCACACAAACCCCACCACTAGACGGCGAGGCGCGACGAGATCATTCGTCGCGCCTCGGCCTCATTGCAGAGTTGTGCAGTGCGCGCCGGCAGATCAGCGCCGGATCAGCACCGCGTCCAGCGGCTTGCGGGCCAGATCGGGCCCGCGGCAGCCCGGCGCGGGATAGCCCACCGGCAGCAGCAGGTAGGGTTTCTCGTTGCGCGGGCACGTCCGTCGCAATCCCGCTGCCCTGATCTATCAAGGTATCTGTCATGTCCGCGCAGACGGGCGCCTACTTGACCGATCCGGCCAGGAGGCCCTGCACAAAATAGCGCTGGAGGCTGAAGAACACGATCAGCGGCACAAGCATGAGTACGAAGGCGCCGGCACTCAGCAGATCCCACTCCACGCCGTAGGTCGATTGCAAGCCGCTGATCGCCACGGTGAGCGGGCGGGAGTTGGGGTCCTGGATGAAAACCAGAGCCATCAGCAGGTCGTTCCAGACGCCGAGAAACTGGAAGATGATCAGCGAGGCCAGCGCCGGCACCGACAGGGGGATAATGATGCGGAAAAAGATGCTTAGGTTATTGGCCCCGTCGATGCGGGCCGACTCGATCAGGTCGCCGGGCAGCAAGATGAAGAAGTTGCGCAGCAGGAAGATGGCAAAGGGCAGGCCGAACGCCGTGTGCGCCAGCCAGATCCCGGCATACGACTTGGTCAGGCCCAGCGGGTTCAGCAGTTGCAACACCGGCACAAAGGTCATCTGGATCGGGATGACGAGCAGGGCGATCACGCTCAGGAACATCCAGTCGCGACCCGGAAACGGGATCCAGGCGAAGGCAAACGCCGCTAGCGCGGCAATAAGTACCGGTAAGAGCGTGGCCGGGATCGTAATCGCCAGGCTGTTCACGAAGGCGTGGCCCATGCCCTTCGAGACAATGACGTTGGTATAATTCGCCAGGGTCAGATCAGGATGGGCGAGGATGGTCCACCAACCGGACCCGAGAATATCGCCTTTGGGCCGGAAGGAGGTAATCAGCAGCCCAACCGTGGGCACCAGCCAGATCAGCGTGATGATCACCAGCAACAGGTGCAGCCCGGCCCGCCCGGCGAACCATGCCAGCCATTCGCCGGTGGTCCGGCGAACCGCGACCGCCGGGATGCCGAGCGTATCGCGGTCGGCAGCTTGCGTGGTCATCGCGTTACCCTTTCTGTGCGGAAGCGGCGGATATTGAGCAGCATCACCGGCACGATCAAGATCAGCATGACCACCGCAACCGCCGACCCGTAGCCGGCGTTGCCGCCCTGGAACGTCTCCACATACATGGTATAGGCGATCACGCGGCTGGCCCCGGCAGGCCCCCCGGTGGTCATAATGTAGATGATGTCGAAGACCTTGATCACCCAGACGATCAGCGTGACCGTGACGACCGAGATCGGCAGGCTGAGCATGGGCAGCGTGACGCGCCGGAAAATGCCGAACTCGTTCGCGCCATCCACGCGAGCCGCCTCCAGCACCTCGGCGGGAATACCCTTGAGCGCGGCGGAGAGCACGACCATGGCAAAGCCTGTCTGCGCCCAGACATTGGCGATGATCACCGCGTAGTTCACCGTGTCCGTTCTCCCCGTCCAGGAGATCGGTTGGAAGCCTTTCATGATGGTGGTGAGCAGCGCGTTGAGCACGCCAATCTGCGGGTTAGGGCTGTAGACGAACAACCAGATCACGGCCACGGCGGTGGCGGCAATCGCCATGGGCAGGAAGATCAGCGCCTTCACGATCGACTCGTAGCGCACGCGGTCGCTGAGCACGGCGATGAGCAGGCCCAGGCCCACGCAGAGCGATGTGTTCAGGATGACCCAGAGCACGTTATTGAACACCGCGCCCGACGGCGGGAAGTGCGACAGGTCGATGAACAGCCGGTCGTGGGTGAAGAGATCGACGTAGTTCCGGAAGCCGATCCATTTGCTGAATTGCAGCCCCTTGCCGGTGTTGAAGCTGAGGGCAATCGTCCAGATCGTGGGATAGACCAGGAAGACCAGCAAGAACAACATGGCCGGCAGCGCGAACAGGAAGCCCTGGAAGGCCTGACGCCGGGTGTGCATCGGCGGCCCCTCCTCTTGATGCGGTGGCGCGTGCCGCGCGGGGCCAGGTTCGGATCCCTGGTCCTCGCGCGGCACGCTACAGGTACGGTAAGTGTCAGATGTGGCAGACCCGCGCTGCGAGTGCGGTGTAGGGGCCGGTTGCAAACCGACCCCTACGGTCGTCGCTTACGCTAGCGGTTGAACTCGCGGGCGGCCTTGGCCTCGAAGTCGCCGAGGATCTTGTCGGTGTCCGCGGGATTGGCCTCGATGCCTTGCAGGGCGGTGGTCCAATCCTCACCCAGCGAGCCGGGAAGCTGGTCGGAGCCGTCGAAGCGGAAGATCGTGGCCGCGCCCAACTGCTGCGCTTCCTTCTTCGCCAGATCGTTCGGGTAGACCGCGACATCCACTTGCTTGTTGGGCGAGATGATCGTGCCTTGCTTGGCCCAGGTCTCGCCCCCGCGCTTACTGATCATGTACTTCAGGAAAGCGCGACTCTGCGGCGTGTCCTTGAACACGCTGAGCTGGTCGCCCGCGCCGAGGATCGCTTCGTCATACTGCGGGTCGATCACCGGGAACGGGAAGAAGTCGATATCGGTGCCGATCTTGAGGTCGGGGTTGACCTGCTGCGTGGCGATGCCGCCGACGAAGCCGCCCTCGAAGTACATCTGGGCCGTCGGGTTCTTGCCGAAGACGAGGCCGATGCCGTCGACGAACTTGGTGCCCAGGGCGCTCTGCGACCCACCGGGCACATACTTCGAGTTGGCGGTGATCTGGGTCATCATCTCCGCGGCCTTCTTGACCGTCGGGTCGGTGAACGGCAGCTTGCCGAACTGGAAGAGGTCGTTGTACTTATCCGGCCCGGCGGTGCGCAGGTAGATGATCTCGAACCAGTCGGTCAGCGTCCAGCCGTCGCCCGCGCCCACAGCCCAGGGCATCTTGCCCGCCGCGGCGTAGTCGTCGCTGAGCTTGATCATCTCGTCCCAGGTTTTCGGGATCTGGAATTTCATCTCGGTGAACGAACTGGGGTGATACCAGACCGTGCTCTTGGAGTTAGCCTTGACGGCGATGCCGTAGAGCTTGCCGTTCAAGCTGCCCAGATCGATCCACGCCTGGCTGAAGCTGGCCTTGATGTCGTCCATGGTCACGCCCAGGCTGGTCAGTTCGGTCAGACTGCCCTCGTTCGCCAGGTCGGTCATCACGCCGGGGCGGGGGATAATCGCCACCATGGGCGGGTTGCCCGCGGCGATCATCGTGCGCAGCGCCGGGATAAAGTCGCGAGCCTGCTGGTACTGGGTCTTGATGCCCGTCTGCGCGGTAAAGTCATCCAGCACCTTCTGGAAGGCCTCCTGCTCGGCGCCGCCCCAGAGCGAGAGGACCGTCAGCACATCGGGGCCGGCTTCGCCGGTGGTGATAAGTGTCGCCGTCGGCTCGGCGGCGGCGGGCGCGGCGGGTGTATCCGTAGCTGCCGCGGCGGCAGCGGGCGTATCGGTGGCTGCCCCGGCGGGCGCCG
>JAICKM010000611.1 GCA_025927935.1 Chloroflexia bacterium
CACCTGGACGGTCAACAGCGACCTGGGCCTGCGCTGGTTGCGCCTCTGGGGGGTGGACGGCATCACCAGCGACCGCCTCGATCTCCTACAAACCATCCGCTAATCCCGCCGCCATCCGTTCCCAGGTTCACCGCGAAGAAACGAAGAGCACAAAGATCACTCATATTAATCTTCTTCTTCGCTTCCTTCGCATCTTCGCGGTGAGTAATATGGCTGTGTGCCGGGATGCTGGTCTCCGCTGAAAGCACAATCACGCCGCGTCCCGAAGGATGCGGCGTGACTGGACTGCCGGGGCGCGGAGAGGGCGCCCCGGCGGGTGGGTGTGGCTCCCTTACGGGGTCACGCAGAAGAAGATGACCGACTGGTGGTGGCTGCTGGCGCCCTCGAAGGTGATCGCCCAGCGGCCCGGCGAGAAGCTGATGTCGTTGCTGGGTTGCGTCGGGATATCGAGGTAGAACCCGCCGTCACCCGGTACGCGGAACGACGGTCGCGCGGTGCCCACGGTGCTGCCGTTCGGCGCGGTGAACCACAGGCTCAGCCCCTCGTTCGGCGTGAAGTTCCACGCGGTCACGCGGACAGTGTGCCCGGCCTGCACGGATGCCGGCTCGGCTTTGCCGTCCTTGCTGCCGCTGGTATCGCAACTGGCCGTGGGCGGTCCCTGGGTGTTCGTCGGCGCGGGCACGCCCGCGCACTCACCGGCGGTGCGCGCCACATAGAAGTAGCCGACCGACTGGTGCTTGCTGAAGTCGCCGGCCCAGGTCATCGCCCACCAGCCCGGCACCTGCGCGAACTGCGCGTTAGTCGGGATGGGGAACTGGAACTTGCCGTCGCCGGGCGCCTGGAAGCTGGGGCGCGCCGTGCCCACCACCACGCCGTTCGGCGAGGTGAACCAGAAGGACAGCGCCTCGTTCGGCGTGAAGCCCTGGCCGACGTAGGTGAAATTCGTGCCTGCGACACCGCAGTACGGAGTCACGCTCGCGTCCTTGTTCTGCGGCCCGCCGCTCGGCGGCTGCGTCGGCGGCGGATTGTTGCCGCCACCGTTCTGGTACTTGGCCTTGTACTGGAAGGTGCCGAGCTGGCTCAGCAGCACGTCATACGGCGGCTGATTCTCGGGGTGCTTCTCGAACACGGCGCGCTCAAAATACTGCACCGTGTACGTCTGCCCGTTCAGGTCCGACTTCTCCTGGAACTCATCGCTGATCGGGAAGCCCTGCTGGGCCAGGCCGCCGTGCTGCTCCCAGTACGTGCGGAAACTGCCGCCGATGGTGTGCTTGGTCTCCGGGAAGTAGCGGCCGTTCACGTTGTTCGGCACCTGGCCCGGCGCGCCGTTGCCGCCATACTTGGCCTTGTACTGGAAGGTGCCGAGCTGGCTCAGCAACACGTCATACGGCGCCTGATTCTCGGGGTGCTTCTCGAACACGGCGCGCTCGAAATACTGCACCGTATAGGTCTGCCCGTTCAGGTCCGACTTTTCCTGCATTTCATTCGAGATCGGGAAGCCCTGCTGGGCTAGCCCGCCATGCGAATTCCAATAGTTTAGGAACTGCCCGCTGACGGTCTTGCCGGTCTCGGGGAAGGTGCGCGATCCGCCCTGCGCGGAACTGACGCCGGGCGCGGCCAGCATCATCCCCAGCAGGGTTACGATGCCGAGCATCCGGAACGTCCAGGGTGTGCGGTTCATGAGAATTCCTTTCAAACAATGCAATTAGGGATAACCAGCGCGCAGCACGCTTGGTAAAAATGCCAGGGCCACAACAGCATACGCGCCGTGGACCCGCCGGACCCTTGGATGGCTTCCGTGCTGCCGCCTCTCCCGCCAACACGATAGAATAATTAGTGTAAGTGTACCGGCGTGCCCAGGTTACTGAGAGTGCGTCCGGTGAAACAAGTCACCGGGTCCCTTCCGATCCTGGCGCCTCCGGCCTCTTTCGGATAACGAGCTACGCCCATGCGGCGTCCACCAGTCTATAATGCGGACGGTGGGAGCGGGTTACCGAATCAGGACTTGGAAAACCGGATCGAATTTTGGGGTGAAGCCCACGGCAAAAGTGCCGTCAAGTGTGTGGGGCGGTGGGCCAACCGCGCCGCCCGCGGACCCCAGGAAACGTCTTTTTCCTGGAAGCGGCACTATTGTAGCATCGGCCCCTCGCCAGGGTCAACCGGCCTGATTCCCGCCGCCCAATGGATCGGTAGTTGTCTGCCGCCCGTGGTAAGCTAACGGTAAGCCCCCGCTGCCCCGCCAGGCACAATCCACACAGCGCACCTGCCCGGTAAAGGCCCGCTGGTCCCTGCCTTTTCCCTACCATCCAGCGCAAAGAAAAGGACCTCCGGCCCCCACTCAACCAGCAAGGCGACCACCCCCGTTATTCTGAGCGCCGCGAAGAATACCGTCCACTCAAGAGCGAGGACAAAGCTTATAAAAGCATCAATGTCTCGATGTTGTCATTCTGAGCGCAGCGAAGAATCTCGTCTACGCCGCCCCGAAGCGCAAAAAAATACCCGCGTGGCAGCGGATGTGCGTGAGTAGGAAAAAAAGTTCCCCCTTCCCGCGCCGGGAAGGGGGTTAGGCGCGTCAGAGGTTAGACCCGCGCCGGCGGCGCCACTTTGCCCCAGAGGTCATACTCGGTGGACTGGTTGATGCGTACATGCATCGTCTGCCCAACATCCACGCCGGGGTGGCCCTTCACGAAGACCATGCCGTCCACCTCCGGCGCCTGCCGGTAATAGCGCCCGGCCAGGATCGGACTTTTGCGCCCGCGCCCATCGTCCACCGTGCCCGTGCCCTCGATGAGCACATCGAGCGTCCTGCCTACCCACCGCTGGTTCTTCGCCGCCGAGATGCGTTGCTGGAGCAGCATGGCCTGCTTGTAGCGGCGCTGCTTCACCTTCTCCGCGATCTGGTCGGGTAGGGTGGCCGCGCGGGTGCCTTCCTCCGCCGAGTACATGAACATGCCGACGTGGTCGAACTGGATCTCCTCGATGAAATCGAGCAGCGCCTGGAACTCGGCGTCCGTCTCGCCGGGGAAGCCGACGATGAAGGTGGTGCGCAGGGCAATATCCGGCATGGCGGCGCGCAGATCGGCGATCAGGCGGCGCACACGGTCTACGTTGTTCGGGCGGCGCATGCGGCGCAACGTCTCCGGGTGGCCGTGCTGCAAGGGCATATCCAGGTACTTGCAGACTTGCGGCAACACGGCCATCGTCTCGATCAGCCGCGGCGTGATCTGCGTCGGGTAGGCGTACATCAGGCGCACCCAGTCCATCGCGGGCGCCTCGCGGGCGATAGCCTCCAGCAACTGGGCCAGGCCGTCGCGCAGGTGCAGGTCGGTGCCGTAATAGGTGCTGTCCTGCGCGATCAGGATGGCCTCGCGCACGCCTTGCTCGCTCAGGTCGCGCACTTCAGCGGCGACTTCCTCGATGGGTTTACTGATGTGCTTTCCGCGAATATCGGGGATGATGCAGAAGGCACAGGTGTGGTCGCAACCTTCGGAGATCTTGACATAGGCGCTGGCCCCGTTGGCCTTGCGCTTGAAGCGCTTGAGTTCCGCGGTCGGCTGGACGGGCGCCAGCAGGGCCTGCTCGATGCCCGCCGCGTGCGCCTGGATCGCCGCCACCGCGCCGGCGCCATCAACCTGCGCCGGTAACTCGCCGTTGGCCTGCTGCGTGCGCAGATGCTCCACCAGGCGGGCGATCTGCGGCCACTGGCGCGTGCTCAGCAGGCCGTCCACGCCTGGCACCTGGTCGGCGATGGCCGCGCCATAGCGTTGCGTGGCGCACCCGGCGGCCACCAGCAACTGGTCGGGCCGCTTGCGCGCCGCCAGGTCCAGCAGTGCCGCCACCGACTCGCCGGTCGAAGCCTGCAAGAAGCCGCAGGTGTTGACGATCAGCACATCGGCGTCTTCGGGCCGCGCGGCATCTGTATAGCCGGACTCGGCCAGCACCTGGCCCATGCCCTCGCTGTCCACCGAATTCTTCTCGCAGCCCAGCGTGACGATATTGAAGCTGGGCGCCTTTTTCACATCCATGAGCCTAGAGCCTACCTTGCTAGTGCGTTTCGGGTCCTTACCGATAATTGGTGAACTGCAACGGCACCGGGTAATCGGCTTCGTGCTCGCGCAGGAACTTGATCACCGCCTGCAAGTCGTCCTTGTTCTTGGCCGCGATGCGCAGCGCATCGCCCTGGATCTGCGGCTGCGTCTTCGGGAAATTATCGCGGATCTGCTTGTTGATCTTGCGCCCCAGGTCGTCGGCGATGCCCTTGCGCAGGGTCACGACCTGGCGGTAGGTATTCCCGCCCGCCTCTTCGACCTTGCCCCAATCCAGGATCTTCAGCGACAGATTGCGCCGCAGCACCTTGGTTTCCAGCAAGTCCTTGATCGCCGTCAGGTGATACTCGCTGTCCGA
>JAICKM010000100.1 GCA_025927935.1 Chloroflexia bacterium
CGCGCGTCACGGGCAGTTCCCAGCGGAAGCAGGGCACCCCCGACGGGCAGTTGGCCGCCGTGTTGTAGCCGCTGATGGCCCCCGTAGCCGCCAGCCGCCCGATGTAAAGATAGAACGGGTTGCTGGACGGCACATCGGTGAACGTCTGGCCGCTGACCGCACCGGTGAGGCCCGCGGAGTTGGCGATGATCTTGGAGACCTGGCCGCGGGTGACATCGGCGGTCCAGCGGAAGGTGTTATCCGCATAGCCGCTGATGATGCCCCGGCAGTAGAGGCACTGGATGTACTGGTAGAACGGATTGAACTCGTCCACGTCGGTGAACGGCAGCGGGCAGTTCACCGGCGTCGCCGTCGCGGCGGGCGCCGTCGCGGTGGCCGGCACGGTGGTCGCCGTGGCCGGGACCGTCGTCGCGGTGGCCGTCGATCCGGCCGGCGGTGTGTTTGTCGGCGGGGCCGTCGTGGCCGTGGCCGTATTGGTCGGCGGCACGGTGGTCGCCGTAGCCGTCGGCGTGCCGCTGCTGCACGGCGCGGTGATGGTGACGCTCACGTCATCGACCCACCAGCCGGTAATGGCGACCGACGTATCGTTGGCTTCGCGGAAGCGGAAGCGCAGGTTGGCCTGCCCAGCATAGCTCAGCAGATTGACCTGCACGTTGACGAAGCTGCCCGTGGAGCCGATAGTGCCGCTCCAGGCGCGGCGCCCGCCGATGGGGCTGCTGTACCCGGTCGAGATGGTGGCGTTATAGCCGCCGCTGAGGAAGGTCGGGTCGGTGGTGCTCCAGGTGGCGCCGCCATCGGTGGAGAACTCCAGCACGCCGCCGTCAAAGCCGCTCTCCAGGGCCACGCGGTGCCAGAAGGAGAGCACCGCCGTGGTGGCGTTGGCCGGAACGGCGAAGCCACTGCTCAGCGCCAGCATCTGGTCGGATAGACCGTTACGATCCGGGGCGAAGGCCGACTGGGCGCCGGTATGCTTGTCGGTGGTGACGGCGGTCCAGCCACAGCCGCCGGGCGCGCAGGTGGCGACCGCCGCGGCGAAGCTACCCAGCCCGCTCTCGAAGCCTTCCGTCACCGGGGTCAGCAACACACACGGCGTGGCCGTCGCAGTCGGGGTAGACGTAGATGTCTGCGTCGGCGTGGCCGTGGGCGGCGTGCCGGTCACGGTGGGCGTCGGCGTGCCGAGGGTGCAGCCGGGGAACTTGAAGTTGCCGATGCGCGTCTTCCAGTTGAACTGCGAGGAACCGGCGGGATAATACTCGCTGGTGTACCAGAAGGTGCAGTCGTCCACCGGGTCCACCGTCAGGTCGCTGTAGTCACCCCAGCGGTTACTGGTCGCTTGCTGGCTACCCAGACCGGCGAAGAGCGTCGCTTCACCCTGCGCCAGGGTGTTCAGCGGGTCGCTGACCAGCCGCCCGGCGTAGCGAATGCTGGGGAAGACGGTGCTGCTGGAGGCGCTGAAGCCGACAGCCAGGTTGCCCTGCACGTCCTGGGCGACGCTACCCAACCAGCGCCAGGTGGTATCCGGCTGGTAGGTGCTTTCCTGATAGACTGTCACCGGCCCGGCGCTCACACCGCGCAGTTCAAACCAGCGCACACCGGCCACACCGCTGCTGCTGACCGTGTAGTTGCCCACCAGCGACTCATGATCGCCGAAGTTGCGATAGGCCAGTCGGAACATCGGCCGGTCCGCGATGGCGTCGAGATGATCGCCGTTTGGCTCGGGCACGCACGCGCGGGTACTGGGGCAGAGCACGGTGAAGCCCGCCGCCGCGGGGGTGGCGAAGCTGGTAAAGGTCGAGTTGGCCGGCGTGGTGAAGTCAGCGTGGAAGTGATAGATATGGTAGTTCCCCGTGCCGGGGAAGGTCACGAACGTATTGGGCGCCCCGGCCGGCGGCAGGGTCGCGCCGTCCAGGTCGGCGGGCAGATAGGCGTCTTCGCTCGGGCCGACGGTGATCCCCGTGGTGACGAAGGTCGCCGGTTGCCCGAGGAGCATCTTGGCGCGGTCGAAGGCGAACGGCTGCGGCCCCAGGAAGGCCGTGCCCGCCGCATTGAACACGTTCATGCTCATGTAGTAGGCGTCGGGCCAGACACCCAGGTGCGGGTAGTCGAAGTAGTTGGTGCCCAGGTGGAATCCGTAGCGATTCCAGGCGCCGGTGGCGTCGCTGGTCGTCGAGACGGCAATACACTCGTCGGTGGGCACACTCGTGCCGGCGAACTGGCTGACGAGCCAGCGGTTGGCGAGCTGGTCGTAGAGCACCACCGGGTCGCCGTGCCCATTATTCTCGCAAACGCCGCCGAACCCGGCCCACAGCGTGGCGATGCCGATCGGGCCGAGCACCGAGGCGCCGGTGGTCTTGTTGTAAACCTGGATGCCTTCGTTAACCATCTGCACATACTGGGTGGCCCCGACCTCGCCGTTGGTATCGGGCGGGGCGCAGTTGCAGCCGACGCCGGGGAAGCCGATGCCGTCGAAGTTGAGGATGGTGCCGGGCATAGCGAGCGGCGCCAGCGCCTTCTGCACCACCGTGTCCACGACGTTCTTATGGTTGAGAGTCAGCGCCCAGTTGGGGTTGGCCTCCTTCTCGGTCTCGGATTTGTTGGCAACCGGGGGGATCGAGCGCAGGGCCGGCGAGGTATCGTTGTGGTAGGACGAGGTCACCGTTACGCCGTTCGCCAGATTCTGCGTGAGACTGGTGCCGGCATTGCTGGCCCCGAACTTAAAGGGCGCGGCGGCGAGCGTGCCGTTGACCATCGTGCCTAAGCCCAGCACTGCCAGCAGGGCTACACACGCAGCCACCCAGTACCGCCAGGTACTTTTCTTCATGAGTCTCCATATCCTTTCAAAAATCCCGGGTCCCAGAGGCAAGACGTAGATGAGAGCGGGAGTCTGCCCCCGTTGGTACACAAACCGCCTCTCAGTAAGGCGGAGTTAGGAATACCTGGTGCGTCAGCCAGGCGGCGTGGAGTAGCGCGTGGAAGCTCCGGCAGGCTCCCTTCTCATGCCATGCTTTCCTGAAAGCATAGGCGGCCCGCTCACCCGCCCGCGCCAATGTACCGGCGAGTGAACGTAACAAAAAGCTGAGCAGAGGACCCAGCTGGATTGAGATAAACACAAATACGGAAGACTACTGCATTATAGCCTGCTGCCGCAGAGACTGTCAACCAAAAACATGGCGGATAGTAGGCGCTGTTTGCATAGCACTTTAGTACCAGTCTGCTAGTACCATTGTACTACGGCACCCGCATGTGGCCCGGTGCGCAGTGAAGATTAGCGGTTGGTACGAAGGCGCCCGGTATGATTAAAGCGAACGCTTCTGGTAAGGACATTGCCAGTGGCCGCAAAGAAGATACGCGGCAGATAGCTGAGTCGAAGGTGACCTGGGGCAGTACCTGCATTATCGCGCTGAGTCCGGCAGGATGCCCACTCGCGTTACTTCTGCTATAGGGACGAACCAGCAATGCACGTGGGGAGTGACCCTGATCGGGCCACTCCCCACGTGGAGATATATCGCTGTATCGACATCGCACTATAATACGGTGCCGCTACGATGTTATTGTTGGCGCACGGGCGCCCGGCCGGGCGCGCAGTTCAGCGGGAAGAAGGTCTGCGAAGCGACCTTGCTCACCTGCCCGCGCGTGATGTTGGCGTTGGGCCGGAAATACAAGCCGGGGCACGGCTCACCAGGGCCACCGCAGGTGTAGCCGTTGATCACCCCGTGCAGCGACAGCCGCTCGATAAACACGTAGAACGGATTGGCCGCCGGCACGTCCTTGAAGGTCGGCGTCGCGCCGGGTGTCTCGTTATAGCCCGCCGCGTTGGCGTCGATCTTGGCCAGCTGGCCGCGCGTCACGGAGAGTTCGGGCCGGAAGCAAGGCACCCCCGACGGGCAGTTGGCCGCCGTGTTGTAGCCACTGATCGCCCCCTGGGCCACCAGGCGCCCGATGAACACAAAGAACGGGCTGCCCGGCGGCACGTCGGTGAACGTCTGCGTAGTGACGGTACCGTTGAGGCCCGCGGCATTGGCGATGATCTTGGAAACCTGGCCGCGGGTCACGTCGGCGCTCCAGCGGAAGGTGTTATCCGCGTAGCCGCTGATAATGCCCCGGCAGTACAGGCACTGGATGTACTGGTAGAACGGGTTGAACTGATCGACATCGGTGAACGGCAGCGGGCAGTTCACGGGCGTTGCTGTCGCGGTTGGCGTGCGGGTCGGGGGCACCGGAGTCCGCGTGGGCGTCCTGGTCGCGGTGGCCGTGGGCGTACTCGCGCACGGCGCGGTGATGGTGACGCTGACGTCGTCAACCCACCAGCCGGTCGCCGCCACCGACGTATCGTTGGCTTCGCGGAAGCGGAAGCGCAGGTTGGCCTGCCCGGCATAGCCGATCAGGTTGACCTGCACATTGACGAAGTTGCCCGTCGAGCCAATCGTGCTGCTCCAGGCGTGGCGCCCGCCGATCGGGCTTTGGTAGGAGGTCGAGATGGTGGCGTTATAGCCACCAGTGAGGAAGGTGGGGTCCGTGGCGCTCCAGGTGGCGCCGTTATTGGTGGAGAACTCCAGCACGCCGCCGTCAAAGCCGTTCTCGGTCGCCACGCGGTGCCAGAAGGAGAGCACGGCCGTCGTGGCGTTGGCCGGGATGGCGAAGCCGCTGCTCAGCGCCAGCATCTGGTCGGATAGACCGTTACGATCCGGGGCGAAGGCCGACTGGGCGCCGGTATGCTTGTCGGTGGTGACGGCGGTCCAGCCGCAGCCGCCGGGCGCGCAGGTGGCGACCGCCGCGGCGAAGCTGCCTAGCCCGCTCTCGAAGCCCGCCGTCACCGGGGTGGTGCTGACCGCGCAGGCGGTCGCGGTGGCCGTGGGTGGCGTACCGGTCACGGTCGGCGTCGGCGTGGCGAGGGTGCAGCCGGGGAACTTAAACGCCCCAATGCGCGTGCGCCAGCCGACCGGACTGGTGGTGGGCAGGTATTGGTTCACGTACCAGAAAGTACAGTCGTCCACCGGATCGACCGTCATATCCGTGTAATCACCCCAGCGTGCCGAGCCGGTTTGCGACCCGCTGCCTACCATGATCGAGGCTTCGCCCTGGGGCATCTGCCCCAGCGGGTCGCCCGCCAGGCGGCCGGTGTAGCGGATGCTGGGGAAAACGGTGGTGCTGGATGCACTATAGCCCAGCGCGATGTTGCCGTTGTGGTCCATGGCAATGCTGCCCATCCAGCGGTGGATGCCGTCGGTCAGACCGGGCGCATAGGTGCCTTGCTGGTAGATCACCGGGCTGCTGTTGGGGCTGCGCAGTTCATACCAGCGCACCCCGGCAATATCGCTGCCCGGCCCCGCCCCCGCATCCACCGACTGGTTGGTCACCAGCGACTCGTAGGTGCCCATGTTGCGGTAGGCCAGCCGGAACAGCGGGCGTTGCCGGATCGACTGGACATCTACCTTCTGTGATGTCATGGGCTGCGGGATGCAGTCGCGCGCGCCAGGCGAGCACGGGAATGCCGAGTTGAACGGCGCTGTCGGGAGTGTATTAGCCAGGGTAAAGCTGGAGTTCGCCGGGGTTGCGAAGTCCACGTGGAACTTCCAGAGCGTGATCGCGTCCTGTGGCGCGCCATATGGCCCGTTGTTGTCCATCGTGCCGGCATAGTATTCGGGATTGCCGGCCGGCGGAAGTGTCGTGCCGTCCAGATCCGCGGGCAGCAGGCCGTCGCCAACCGTATAGGCCGGGCTGGGCGGCGCCAGGAAAGAAATCACCTGCGGGTTCGGGTTGCCGGCGAGCATCTGGGCGCGGTTGGTTGCGTAGGCGCCGACGCCCTGGAAGGGACCGTTGACGCCCTGGAATTCCCGCGTGCTGATATAGTAGGCACTCGGCCCCATGCCGTACTTGGGATAGTCCGGGAAGTTGGTGCCGGTCGTGAACGCCCAGCGATAATAGGTGCCGGTCGGATCCGAAGTCTGGGACAGGGCGACGCAGTTATAGAAGTTCGGGCCGGCGGATGTAAACTGGCTCAGCAGCCAGCGGTCGGCCAGTTGGTCGTAGAGCACGACCGGATCACCGGAATTCTCGACCTGGCACGGCCCGCCAAAGCCGGCCCAGAGGGTGTTGTTCGCCGCCGGGCCAAAGAGCGACGTACCCGTCTTGCTGAAAATCTGGAAACTCAGGTTGGTCATCACCACATAGTGGTTGGGGCCGACCTCGCCGTTCGGGTCAGGAGGCGATACGCCCGAAATGTTGCTGGGGCCATCGAAGCTAATGCTGGGGGTGGGAATCGCGAGCGGGCCGAGCAGTTTCTGGACAACAGTATCCACCGCCTTGGCATTGCGGCTGGCCTGGGGTGGCAGGTCGCGATTTTCGTTCTCGCGCAATTGGCCCTTGCCGGGCGCGAGTGGGGCGATAGTGCGTAACGGGGGCGACACGTCAAACTGGACCGCGGTGCGCACACCCCGGTAGATGGCGGAGACTTGCGGGCCTGTAGCACCGGCGGCCCGCGCACCGGCCAAATCACCGATCCGCCAGGCCAATCCGGCCAGCAGCACCCCTGCCACGGCCAGAACCGCCCATACGCTTGCTCGATTCCGAAGCGTGGGTATCATATATCCTCCCCTTCCTGAGATCTAGGGTTGCTTATCGCCTGTAGCGTGTATAGTTCGGCAGGCTGTCCCTCGTCGACTCACCGCTTGCTTAAGTGGTGGAGCAGCACCTCCTTCTTTAAGGATAAAGCGCAAACTCGCTGGGAGTTACCACCGCGAACAACGCGCGGACATCCGGCAGTCGTGGAAGTATGCCGGTAGAGGATAGAGCGGCGATGCAGGGCGTTAATAGGCCCAGCAGACGCATGTAGCGAGGCGTAGTTGGACGTGAAGATTACGGCAGTATAATACTCGAATACTTTTACTGTCAAGGCCGCCCGGCACCTGGCGTGGTGCGAAAAGGTGAGCAGGCAAAGGAATGCGCGCAGAGCGCGACTCGGTTGGAGTCGCGCCTGCGCGAGCTGCTTTTCTCATTGCGGGGTGGCGCTGAGCGCGCCACCCCGGAACCCCGAGTTACGGGTTCTTGCCCACGGGCGCCTGGGCCGGGGCGCAGGCGTTGGGGAAGAAGGTCTGCGAGGCGACCTTACTTACCTGGCCGCGGGTGATATTGGCGAACGGGCGATAGTAGAAGCCGGGGCACGGCTCGCCCGCGCCGCCGCACTGATAGCCGTTGATCACCCCATGCAGCGACAGCCGCTCGATGTAGACATAGAACGGATTGGCCGCGGGCACGTCCTTGAAGCTCTGCGTGGTTGGGCCGGGCGTCTCGTTGTACCCGGCGGCGTTGGCGTCGATCTTGGCGAGCTGGCCGCGCGTGACGGACAGTTCGGGCCGGAAGCAGGGCACGCCCGTCGGGCAGTTCGCCGCGGTGTCGTAACCGTTGATATACCCATGTCCGGCCAGCCGCCCGATGAAGACGAAGAACGGGCTGCCCGGCGGCACATCGGTGAACGTCTGCGTGGTCACCACGTCGGTCAGACCCGCGGAGTTGGCGATGATCTTGGAAACCTGGCCGCGCGTCACATCGGCGGTCCAGCGGAAGGTATTGTCGCTATAGCCGGAGATGATGCCCCGGCAGTACAGACACTGGATGTACTGGTAGAACGGGTTGAACTGGTCCACGTCCGTGAACGGCAGCGGGCAGTTCACTGGGGTGGCCGTCGCGGCGGGCGCCGTAGCGGTGGCCGGAACGGGAGTCCGCGTGGCCGTCGATGCAGCCGGTGGCGTATTCGTCGGCGGGACGGTCGTGGCCGTGGCCGTCGATCCGGCGGGCGCGGTCGGCGTGACCGTGCTCGTCGGCGGCACCACCGCTGTATCCGTAGCCGTCGGCGGTACACCCGTCACCGTCTCTGTAACCGTCGGCGGCACGGCGGTGTCGGTGGCTGTGGCGGTTGGCGGCACGGCGGTATCCGTCGCTGTGGCGGTTGGCGGCACGGCGGTGTCCGTCGCCGTCGGCGGCACCGGCGTGTCCGTGGGCGTGTTCGTGTTGGTCGCCGTCGCCGTGTTAGTTGCTGTGGCCGTCGGGGTGTTGGTAGAAGTATTCGACGGCGTGGCGGTCGCCGTGGCCGTGCTGGTCGCGGGCGGCGCGCAGAAGTTGGCAACCTCCAGTGTGTAGCTGGTGCAACCGGCGTTCGCATTCACTTCATTCACAACGACGACGAAATTGGCGCTGGCCGGCACTGTGAACGAATAGGTGGAGACGTCGGCAAAGCTGGATCCTCCGTCGGCCAGATAGTTAGTGCCGAGGTTGTTCGGGTCGAAGCTGCCTAGATAAGCGGCGGAGAAGATATTGAGGCCACAGCCCGATGTCAAGCGCACGGTGACACATGTGCTCGACCCGGTCGTGTTGGTGTAAGTATAGGAATCGTAATGGCGCGTGCCGGTGCCGCTGGTGCCGGGGAAAGCCTTGGGCGCGGCGCACGTGCTGGGTACGCCATCACGGAATAGGCGGGCTTGTTGCACCGGGTCAGCCGTGGTAATCGAGCCTTGCACCGCAGCGCAGGGAGTCGCCGTCGCGCTGGGCGTCGGCGTGACTGTGTGCGTCGGGGTGGTGGTCGGCGGGGTGCCCGTCACCGTGGCCGTTGGCGTCGGTGGCACGCAGCCGGGGAACTTGAAGTTGCCGATACGGGTTTTCCAGTTGAAGCTGCCGTTGGTCGGGATGTACTCGTTGGTGTACCAGAAGGTGCAGTCGTCCACCGGGTCCACGGTCAGGTCGCTGTAGTCGCCCCAGCGGTTGTTGGTGGCGACCTGGCTGCCGGTGCCGGCGAAGAGGGTGGCTTCGCCCTGGGCCAGGGTGTTCAGCGGGTCGGTCGCCAGCCGCCCGGCGTAGCGGATCTGCGGGTTAAGGCTCGCGCTCGACGCGCTGAAGCCGACGGCCAGGTTGCCCTGCGTGTCCATGGCCGCGCTACCCAACCAGCGCCAGGTGGTATCGGGCTGGTAGGTGCTCTCCTGGTAGACCGTCACCGGGCCGGCCGTCACGCCGCGCAGCTCGAACCAGCGCACGCCGGCCACGCCGCCGCTGCCGACGGTGTAGTTGCCGACCAGCGCCTCATAGTCGCCAAAGTTGCGATAGGCCAGGCGGAACATCAGCCGGTCGCCAATGGCGTCGAGATGATCGCCGTTGGCCTCCGGCACACAGGCGCGGGTACTAGGGCAGAGCATGGTGAAGCCCGCGGCGGCCGGCGTGGCGAACATGGTAAAGGTCGAGTTGGCGGGCGTGGTCCAGTCCACATGGAAGTGGTACGTATCGTAGGTGCCGCCGCCGGGGAAGCGCACGAACGTCTCCGGCGCGCCGGCCGGCGGCAGGGCCGCGCCGTCCAGGTCGGCGGGCAGAATGGGATCGATCGTGCCGCCCATCGGCGCGGTCAGGGTGATAAAGCCGGCGGGGCTGCCGCTGAGCATGGCCGCGCGGTCGAAGGCGAACGGCTGCGGGCCGAGATAGGTGGTGCCCGCCGCGTTGTACACGTTGTCGCTCATGTAGTAGGCGTCGGGCCAGACGCCCAGGTGCGGATAATCGTAGAAGTTGGAGCCGAGATGGAAGCCATAGCGGTAATAGCTGCCGGTAGCATCGCTGCTGCTCGAAATAGCGATACACTCGTCGGTGGCCGGACTGCCGGACCCGGCAAACTGGCTGATGAGCCAGCGGTTGGCAAGCTGGTCGTAGAGCACCACCGGGTCGCCTTTGCCGCCCGTCTCACAGACGCCGCCGAAGCCGGTCCAGAGCGTGGCGATACCCACCGGGCCGTAGACTGAAGCGCCGGTGGTCTTATTGAATACCTGGACGCCCTCGTTGACCATCTGCACATACTGGGTAGCGCCGACTTCGCCGTTGGTATCGGGCGGGGCGCAGTTGCAGCCGACGCCGGGGAAGCCGATGCCGTCGAAGTTGAGGATCGTGCCGGGCATGGCGAGCGGCGCCAGCGCCTTCTGCACCACCGTGTCCACGGCGTTCTTGTGACCGAGAGCCAAAGCCCAGTTGGGGTTCATCTCGCGCTCGGTCTCGGGCTTGGCGGCCACGGGCCGCATGGCGCGCAGCGCCGGTGAGGTGTCGTTGCGGTACGAGGAGCTAACGACCATGCCGTTCGCCAGCGTCTGGGGACGGTCGGCGGCTGGTGCGGCACCGGCTTTAAAGGGCGCCGCCGCGAGCGTGCCGTTGACCATCGTGCCTAAGCCTAGCACCATCAGCAGCGCCACACACGCTGCTGCCCAGTACCGCCAGGTACTTTTCTTCATGAGTCTCCATTCCTTTCAAGAGATCCGATCAAGAGATTCCAGGACTTGGGAAATCACGCATACGCCGGTAAAACGACCCTACAATTATTTCGGGTATGCACTGTAGCGCCGTGACAACGAGATCACGGCGCGTCCGGTGGGCTAAACCGGACGGCGTGGAGAGGCGCATGAACTCTCCGGCAGACTCCTTTGCCACTGCCTACCCACCAACAGGCAGGTTCAGGCCGATAACGCAGGCACACCATTACCCGGCAAAACATGTGCATGAGGGGATCCGGGTGCGGCGCGCAGGGAATATGGAATAGACAGAACTACTGAGACGACTGAATCATATCGTACAAAGGCTTGGGCAGTCAAGCAAAATCGACTGGTACTAATCCCTATCTGCAATCACCAATTAGTACTATATAACAAGCCGGTAAGGGGAAAGATTGGATGCGACTGAGGCCGCGGACTGGCCCGGCCAGTGTACATGGCGGGATGAGTACGGGATCCCGGTCCGGCGGCGCGGCATATTGCCCGAGGGCAGCGCGGCACAATAAAGAGCCACCCCCGCGCAGAAGGGTGGCTCTTGTCGATTCCGACAGATTGCGGCTACGTTGTGGGGGTGGCCGCCGGCAATTGCCGATTCGGCGGCGCCACTACCGGGTCCTCAGTTAAGGCTCCTCAGTTGGGGTGGGTGACGGGGTCGCTGTTGCTTCTGCCGTCATGGTCGCCTCTGCCGTCGTGGTTGCCATAGGCGTCGTGGTCGCCTCTGCCGTCGTGGTCGCGGTTACGGTGCCGCCCGGTGTCACCGTCTCGCTGGGCGCCGGGCTGCCCGTCGGTTCTGCCGTGCCGGTCGCGACCGCCGTACCCGTCGCCGCTGCCGTGCCGGTCGCGACAGCCGTCCCGGGCGTGCCGGTGACAGCCAGCGTCGGCTCGACGGTCGCGACGGGGGTGCCAGTGTTGCAGTTGCCCGCGCCCCGATAGCGCCAGTCATAATAGTGCTGGCCGATGTTCGCCATCTCGACCTGCCAACCGTCAGGATTGGTCGGCACGTAAGTCAGCGCGCGCCGCTCGTACATCTGGATCATCACCGGCGTCAGTTGGCCCGCGATGGTGGCTTTAGTCCAATACGCCTCGCTGATCGGACGCCCACTGGCATAGTTCCAGGGGCTGATGACCTGGGTGTTGGTGATCGTGTCGTTGACGTACACAGGGCCGGTCTGGTTCAGGAAGTCCCAGAAGACTTTCGGGATGTTGTGCTTGGTGACGGTATCGAAATAAGCGTTCACAGTCCCGGTGATGACGTTCATCGGCGGGTTATTGCTCACGTTGCCGTCATGGTCGATGGTCTCGGTCACGCCCTGGCCCGTGCGGTCGTCCGCGGGGTGATCGCCCAGCGTCGTGTTGCTGACCTTCTGCATCGCCCAGTAAGTGGGCGCATTGGTATCGTTGGGATCGCCCGTCGTCGGGATGCAGGCGGGATAGCGGGTCACATATTCGTTGGTGCCGACCTGCATCCGCCCCGAAATCAGCTCCACCGTCAACAGACCATTGGTCACGTAGAAGGGGTCGTTGGGATTGCCCGCCGGGTTGTTTAACTCCATACGGCTCTTATCGAAATACTGCACCAGGCGCGTGCCGCCCTGCAAATCATGCACTTCTTCGATCAAACCGGGGCTGTTCGGCGCCGGCCCCCAGAACCAGGTCCGGTTGACGGTATGGTTCGCGACGGGAAAATCGGTGCGCGCCCAGACTCCGCGGAACGCGGGATCGGCGAACGGTATGGGTTCGGCTGCGGTGGCAAAGTGCATCCCGAAAAACAAAGCCGGCACGCTCAGCAGGGATGCCCCCGCCAGCACGCGTCTTTTCATCGTAGTCACAGTTTCGTTCCTCCTTGCGCTGTTGTGGCGAAAAGGGATTTGGCGACTCCCAAGACTGCTGCGCCAGCATGGGTCGTCGCGGCATGCACCAGGAGAGTGCGGAAATACACCCGCAGTCCTGGCTCCCTATCGGCCTAAAGTTCAAGCAAGTTGTGTACCACATACGATAGTAGATGATGAAGGAACGCAATAACGCAGCAGGCAGCTTGTGATCACGGTTGAACCGCTATGGGAAGCCGCCGTACTCAACCAGCCTGTTTTGTGCTCACAATCAATTGGCGAACCCAGGCAAAGTGTGCAGCACATAATTCTGCGCATTGTCTCCCATAGATCTTCACAACTTCTTCAAAATGCTCCGCTATCCTTATCAAGGAGGATAAACCATGAATAACAGAACTCCGCTGTCCCTGGCCCGTAAACTGACCGTAAGCGGCTTAGTTGTCGCAGCCGCTGGGATCTCAACCTTGTTTCTCACGAATAGTGTTGCCGTTCCACTGATCCCTGTGGGACCCATCCTCCTGCTGATGGCGGCTGGGTTGGTGGCCCTGGGACCCTGGCGATGGATACCCCTCGTCGGCGTAATCCTGTCGCTCGCTCTACTTGTCGGCGCCTTCATCGCTCCTGGCTTATTCGCCCGCCTGAGCAACCCGGCCCAGCTAGGCGGGTTCGTGGGCACATGGGTCCAGATGCTGGGAGTGATCACCGCTATCGTCGCCGGCACCTTCGCCACTGTGCAGAATTATCAGCCCCGGACATCCGTGACGCACACCTAAAGGGCGAGCGAAAAATAGCTGCGCCGGCTATTCGTGGCCGGCGTAGCTACGAGGATAATCGATCTGTAACGCGGAGAAGTCCCTGGCTGCCCATACCCCCCGGCTATTTACCGGCCAGCCGCGCTACCACCGGCGCAAAGTTCTCCATCTGCGCGTCGTAAATCTGGATGTAGGAGAATCCATAGCGCGCTCGCTCGTCCTCCAGGGCGGCGACCGCCTGATCAATCGTGAGCGGACGCTTGGGGATGGGCGGCCCGCCCGTTTGCTCGGCAAGCGGGGCCGGGCTATCGGAAACGGCAATATCGTAGCGGGTCCGGCACAACTCGATCCCGCTGAACCGGTCGCCCGCCGCCTCTCGAATCCAGTTCACCTTTTCGTCCACCGACACGTCCGCCGGATCCGGGCCTTGCGGTGTGTATTTGGGCGTGGGCGCGATCATCTGCGCTTCCCGCGCGGCGAACGTGAGCATCCGCTTGCCGCTGCTGCCGATGAAGATGGGCGGGTGCGGCTGCTGCACCGGTTTGGGCAGGCCCGGCAGATCCTGCACCGAATAATAGCTGCCGCTGAACGAGACCCGATCCTCGGTAAACAGCCGCTTGATCAGCCGCAACGCCTCCTCGAAGCGCGACACACGCACACCGGGCGCGTCAAAGGGCAGGCCCAGTTGCTCATACTCGCCGCGGCCCACTCCGGCGCCCAG
>JAICKM010000052.1 GCA_025927935.1 Chloroflexia bacterium
ACCGGCGGATCGCCGCGCCGATCACCGGGTCGAAGCTCTCGAAGGTGATCTCACCGGGCTGGCTGCCCATATAGTAGCCGCGTGGATCGACCAGCACAATCGTCGGCCAGGCGTCCACGGCGTAGGCCCGCCAGATGCGGAAGAAGCGGTCGTTCACCACCGGGTGGTCGATGCCCAGGCGCATGACCGCATCGCGCACATGCGCCGTGATGCGCTCCGCCGGATACTTGCCGGAGTGGACCCCGATCACCGCCAGTTCAGCCGGATACTTCTCTTCGAGCCGCCGCAACTGCGGCAGGATATGGATGCAGTTGATTCACCCATAGGTCCAGAAATCGAGCAACAGCAGCTTGCCGCGCAACTCGCCCAGAGTCAGCGGCTGATGGTCGACCGTGTTCAGCCAATCGAGTCCCGTCTGGAACTCAGGCGCATGGACCACGCTGTTAAACATATCATCCATCAAGACCGCCTCCTACGCGCATGGCCGGGACCATACGCCGTGTGTACCTCTCCAGCATTATAGCAAACGCCCTCCCGCCGTCAAATATCACGACGGCCAGGGGTGCCCCCGCTACTTTCGCCTGCGGCACGGCGTTATGGGGTGTGAGGCTCCTGGCGGGCGCCGTGGTCGGCCCTGGCCGCAAGAAGCACGCGGTGCCCGCCCCTCTACAAAACTGAAAGACCCCGCTGCCGCGTAAACATCTCATACCAACATTAATCAAGCGGCCCCTCCCAACCGCCAATCACCTGTACACGTTACCTGTACACGTCAGAGGAGAACCTGTTATGCATTTGATCCCGCGCATGTCCGTCCGGCGCA
Source organism: Chloroflexia bacterium (assembly GCA_025927935.1). The sequence goes on from JAICKM010000052.1 coordinate 821, forward strand.
GCCTGCTGGTGCCGCTGCTCGGCCTGGCCTTGCTGCTCAGCGCCTGCGGAGGCGATGTTCCGCTCACCGCCACCACCGTGGCGCCGACCAATACCGTCGCCGCCGCCGCGCCCACCGATACGGTGGCGCCCACCAGCGCCCCGACGACCGCGCCCACCACCGCTCCGACCGATACGGTCGTGCCGCCCACGGCCATGGCGGTGCCGCCCACAGCCATCCCACCGACCGACACCGCCGTGCCGCCCACAGTAGCACCGACCAACGCGCCTGCGCCGCCGACGAAGGCCCTTACGGCACCCACCAAGGTGCCGACCAAGCGCCCCACGCCGGTGTCCGTCCCGACGAAAGCGCCCACCAAGGCCCCGGCTCCGGCTGTGGTCTATGTCAAAGTAGTAGACTTCGCCTTTGATCCGCCCTCAATCACGATCCCGGCGGGTACCAAGGTGATCTGGACGAACATCGGCCCGACCGAGCACACGGTAGCCGACAAGGATGTCAACTGGTCGTCCAACATCCTGAACAAGAACGATGCGTACAGCCATGTCTTCACGCAACCCGGCACAGTCACGGTGATCTGCACGCTCCACCCCGATATGGTGAGCACCGTCATCGTAAAGTAATCCAGTGGCCGGCGGCAGGCCGGGCGCGCGCCCGACCTGCCCCTGGTGTCCCCAATCGCCCTGGCAGACCGCTACTTTTAGGCGGGCGCGGGCGTTAGTCATAATGAACGGATGCTGCGCCGGGCCGCCGGGGTCATCCGTCGCGGCGATTGTGGGCCACCAGACTTGACACCACTGGATATCCATGCTACATAATCAACTCTGGACAGTGAATCTCAGTCCTAGCCCACAATATATGGACGATGCGATCCTGGTAGCCGGGTTACAGCGCGGCGAGACACGCGCGGTCGAGTACGTGGTGCAGCAGTACGCACCGGCGTTATATCGTTATGCCTATTATCAGTTGCAAGACGCCATGCTCGCCGAAGATGTCGTCTCCGAGGTCATGGCCCGCATGGTGGGACGCGTCGACAAGTTCGTGCTGGAAAGTACACCCTTCCAGGCATGGTTGTTCCGCATCGCCCGCAACCTGATCGCCGATCATTACCGGGCGCGCAAACGCCGGCCCCAGGTCTCCCTGGAGACCTGGCTGGAAGTCGATCCCAGCCAGGAACCCGGCGACCTGGACACGCAGATCCTGGATCTGCCGGATCGGGAGGAGCTGATCGCCGGCCTGGCGCTGCTGACGGAGGAACAACGCCAGGTCATTCTCCTGCACGTGGTCGAAGGATGGGAGTTGCCGCAGGTTGCCAAGCTTCTGGACCGCAGCGTGCCATCCGTGAAGAGCCTGTATTATCGCGGGGTGCAATCGCTCCGGCGCGTGCTGACCCGCAGCGCAGATCCCCAGGGACAACTGCCCGCCTGAAGGAACGTAGATAGGCATGTTTGAGCGCAACTCACGCGCAGAGGAAATATTCAGCGCCGCCTGGGAACAGGTTCGCGCCGGGCGCAGCATTGAGTCGGTGGTCGCGCAATACCCGGATCTAGCCGCCGACCTGGAGCCGATGCTGCGGCTGGCCCAGGCCGTGCGCGACACGCCCGCGCCGGCCCTGTCGCCTGACGCCATGGCGCGCATTCAGGCGCGCGCCCGGCAGGCCGCCCAGGCTCGCCCCCCGGCCGTGACCGTCGCCCCGCGTGAGTCTGCGGAGCGGATGGCCGGGGGCGCACTCCCGCCCCGCCGGGCGCCCTGGTTTGCCCCGTTCCGGCCCTCGCTGCGCGGCGGCCTGGCGATGCTGCTGGTCTTGCTCACGGTCGGCGTGGGCCTGGTGGCCGCCTCGGTCATCATGCCGCCGCCGCCCGTCCCGACGGTGCCGCCGACAGCCAGCCTTGCCAGTTACAGCGGGGTGATCAAAGTCATCTCGGACACCCAGTGGATTATCGACGATGAGGAAATCGTCATCGAGCCGGGGGTCACGCAGATCCACGGCCAGCCCCGGATCGGCGCGGTGGCCGAATGCATCGGCCAGCCCATGCCGGGCGGTGCTAACCGCATCCGTGCGCTGACAATCTGGATCCACGAAGATCCCACGCCTGCGAACCCCACGCCCCCGGCGCAGGCTACGGAGAGTCCGGCAGCCTCGCCCGCCCCGGCGTCGGCCACCCCGGCGCCTACGGCGGCCGGCAGCGCCGTGCCTGAGACGAACGTACCGCTGCCGGGGCCGCCCGCCACGGTGACGCCGCGCCCTAGCCGAACCCCCACACCGGGCAGTGGTTGGGCGCCCACCGCTATGCCGCCTACGCAGGTGCGCGCCTGGCCCACGGCCACAGCGGTGCCGCCCACCAAGCCCTGGGCCACGCCGATCCCGCCGACCCGCCCGCCCTGGCCGACCTATACTCCCGCGCCACCCACCGCGACTCACGCACCGTGGCCCACCTACACGCCCGCGCCGCCCACCGCGACCCGCCCGCCGTGGCCCACCTATACCCCCGTGCCGCCCACCACGACCCAGGCGCCGTGGCCGACTTATACCCCTGCTCCGCCCACCGCCACGCCGGGCGGAGGCGTATGGCCCACGTACACGCCTGCGTCCTGGCCGGCGACGGCCACTACCGGACCAGGGGTGACTTCCGCTACCCCGGCCCCTCCCAATGCGCTACCCTCGGCCACGGTGCTGGTAGATCGGACGCAGGCGCCTGTGGAAACCCCGGCGCCCACGTACCCGCCGACCCAAAGCAGCGTGCCAACCCAGGAGCCGACCCGGCCCGCGCTGCCCACGGAGACACAGCAGCCCGCGGCAGAACCCACGCCGCGGGCCACCGCCGAACCGAGCCGCACGCCGAAGCCGAGCGAGACCCCGCACACCGGCGGCGGACCCCGGCCCAGCGAGACCCCGCACGATGATAACGGGGGCAGCGGGAGTGGTGGCGGCCATGCGACGCGCACACCGCACCCATGAGCTGAGGGGCACGGTATCCGTGCCCCTCAGTGTTTTCTAAGACCTGTTTCCGGTCGCGGAGCGGGTATGCATCTTGCGACTGGAGCCGCGTCAGACGGGGGGCGGGACCAATGCAATGCCCGCGCGGGGGGGAAGGCTAATTTCGAGCACATTGCCCTGCACCGTAGCCTGACCTTCCCCGATCAGGATCTGCCACGGCCCCTTGCCGGCCAGGCTGTCGCTCAGGGGTAACTGGAGATTGCGGCGGGCGCGGGCGTTGTTCAGCGCCACAATCACATAGTCATCGCCCAGGCTGCGCGCGAAGCCGTACACGCCGTCGGCCGCATAAAGCGGTTGATAGGCCCCGGTGCGCAGCGCGGGGTGGGCATGGCGCAGGGCAATCGCCTGCTTGAAGAAGGCCAGCAGTTCCATGTTCCACTGAGCCTGGTCCCAGGGAAAAGTGCGCCGCGAATCGGGATCACGGGCGCCCTCGATGCCGATCTCGTCGCCGTAATAGATCGACGGCGCGCCGGGATAGCACATCTGGAACAGCGTCGCCAGTTGCAACGCCGTCACGTCGCCGCGCGCCATGGTCAAAAAGCGCGCCGTGTCGTGGCTGTCGAGCAAATTAAGCTGCACCTCGGTAATCTCGCGAGGATAGAGGTCGAGCAACCCGGCGATGGCCTGGGCAAACTCCGGCCCATCCAGCGGATGCGTCGGGTCCCATCCCTGGTCGCGGACCATGCTCTTATCCAGGTGGCTGCCGATGGCATACTCGATCACCCGCCCGCCGAAGAGGTAGTTCATCGTCGCGTCGAACTGGTCGCCCTGTAACCAGTGGCGCCCCTCCTCCCAGACCTCGCCGACGATGTAGGCTTCCGGGTTAATGGCTTTAACCCGCGTGCGGAACTCGCGCCAGAAGGCGTCATCGGCGATCTCGCCGGGCACGTCGAGGCGCCAGCCGTCAATGCCCTGGCGCAGCCAGTATTCGGCCACCCGCAACAGGAACTCGCGCACCGCCGGGGTGCCGGTATTGAACTTGGGCAGCGCGTGATAGCCCCACCAGCCGTGGTAGCCGGGCGGGCGCGACTCGTCATAGGCGTTAGGCGGCAACTCGTGAAAATAGAACCAGTCGAGATAGGGCGAGTACTTGCCGTTCTCCAGTGTATGGTTGAACTGGTAAAACCCGCGGCTGGCATGATTGAACACCCCGTCGAGGATCACGCGGATGTTGCGGGCGTGCGCGGCGTCCAGCATTGTGCGGAAGGCTTCATCGCCGCCCAGGATCGGGTCCACTTTGTAATAGTCATGCGTGTGATAGCGATGGTTCGCGGTGGACGCGAAGATGGGCGTGAAGTAAATCGCGGTGATCCCCAGGTCTTGCAGGTAATCCAGGTGCTCAGTCACGCCCAGCAGATCGCCCCCTTTGAACCCATGCACCGTGGGCGGGGTGTCCCAGGGTTCCAGGTTCGACGGCTTCGGCACGGCTTCCGAGCGGGCAAAACGATCCGGGAAAATTTGATAGAAGACGGCATGCCGAACCCATTCCGGCGTATTGATGCTCAACAGGGTTCCTCCATTGGATAGACAGTCTGGCCCACAGGCGGTGGTGCCCGGTCTCCGTTTGTGGTGCCGGCAACATTGTGGACCGATCTGTCGGATTATACACTGTCGTGCCCGCGCTGTCACGAATTATGACAGGTTTGATAGATTGCTGAGATACGACTAGCAAGCGCGTGAAATCGCGCACCAGGCCACGCGACGAGCGTCTCGATGCCGGATCATCTACAAGATTCGATCCAGGCCCGCTTTGTTACATACGTTTACCGGTTATCCACCCGCGCTGCGACCCGCGCCTGGTAGAGTAGAGTTGGCCCACTGCACATACCGGCTAAGGGCACTGGAATTGCTGAGCATAGCCGGAAGGCATCGCCGGCTATCGGCAGCGTAACGTAGCTGCCCGTGAAGACCGGCCAACACCGCGGGGATCAGGTGCGCGTTCACCTGACGGCCCGCAAAGCTAAGGAGTCTGATATGAACAACGTTGCTATCCACGGATTCGGCAGGATTGGGCGGATTGCCACGCGCGTCGCGCTACGCGGTGACTTGTTTACCCCGGTGGCCGTGTCCGATATTCAGGATCTGGCGACCCTCGGCGCTCTCTTCAAGGTCGACACCAACTACGGCGTGTGGCCCGAACCGGTCAGCACCGACGGCGACAAGCTGATCATCGGCGGGCGGGCCATCCCCTACTTCAACACCAAGGAAGCGCTGCCCGACTGGGGGGCGCTGGGCGTGGATCTGGTCGTCGATTGCACCGGGCGGGCCACCAGGCGCCCCGTCGCCCAGGCCCATCTCGACCGCGGCGCCAAGCGCGTGCTGGTCAGCGCCGCCAGCAAGACGCTGCAAGATTGCGATGCGGTGCTGTTGCCGGGCATCAACTTCGCGAGCTACAAGCCGGGCGAGCACCACATCATCAGTCTGGCAAGCTGCACGACCAACGCGCTGGCCCCGGTCGTCAAAGTGCTGAAAGAGCAGTTCGGGCTTCAGCATGGTTTCTTCACCACTGTGCACGCCTACACCAATACACAATCGCTCACCGACCAGCCGATGAAAGACCGGCGCGATAGCTGGGCGGCAGCCGAGAACGTCATCCCCTCGTCGTCTGGGGCGGCCAAGGCGCTGAAGTTCATCTGGCCCGACCTGGACATCACCGGCAAGGCGTACCGCGTGCCCGTGCGGACCGGCAGCATCGTCGAACTGAACGTGCTGCTGGGGCGCGACACCACCGCCGAGGAAGTGAACGACGCCTTCCGCAAAGCGGCCGGTAGCGCCCCGTTCAAGGGCATCATGGACGTGCTGGAAGAGGAATGGGCCTCCAGCCGCATTGTCGGCGAGACGCACTCGTCGCTGATCGACCTGCCGCTGACCCAGGTCCTCGGCGGGCGCTTCTTGACCATCGCCGCCTGGTATGACAACGAAATGGGCTATGCGACGCGCCTGGCCGAGATGGCAAAGGCCGTCAGCGAGTAACCCCGCCTTACCCGAACAAACTCGCGCAGGGGCCGGCCCAATGCCGGCCCCTGTCGTCATCCTGCGTGGCCCTTCCGGCAACCGCGCCCCGGCGGCCAGCGCCCGCCCCGCGCGCCTTGTAGGGGCCGGTTTCAAACCGGCCCGCGCCGTGACCGGGATGGCGCAACAAAACCGGACCCTTGTACCGGGTGGTACAAGGGGTCCAAGCGTATACGCAATCAGCCGGGGCTTACGGCGCGGACGACGCGGGGCCGGTGCCGGTTACATAGGTGTCATGCGACGGCAGATAGGTGCCCTGGGCGTGCCAATCGTCGATCTTCGCGCCGGTCTTGTCAAACACCTGGCGGTGAATGTCCGAGGTAAAGCCGTCCTGCGCGTGCTCGACCATGACCTTCCGCCCCGCCGGCAGCTTATCGGAGGTCTGCTGTCGCGGTGTGTGGTCGGTGCGCACAACATTGGTGATCACCGGCTGATCGACCTTGACCTTCCAGCCGGGATTGGTGCCCCATAGTTCCACGCGCACGTTCTGATGGTCGCCAATCGCCCGGATCAGCAGCCAGTTGCCCGTGGTGTTCTTGAAGCGGAAGTCCGAGTCCGGGGGCGAGATCGTCGCGTCCAGACCCTGCATGCCGAGCGGCTTGAGCCCGTAGCTCGCAATCCAGTAACTATGGTGGTGGCGCTCGACAATCGGCAGGCCGGCCCAGAAGACCGGGTGGAAGAGCGTGGTCGCCACCTGGCAGATGCCACCCGCTTCCGAGGGAATGGTCGTCGCGTTCCCGGCCTGGACCAGGATAGCCCAGCCCATCTTGAACCCGGCGTCCAAAGTCAGTTCGCCGAGCGCGTCGTTCGTGCTAAAGGTGCCGCCAGGCGGGATCAGCCAGCCGTCCAGCTTTTGCGCGCCCAGGGTCACGTTCCAGTTGCGCTCCGGCGAGGAACCGCCGTAGTAGGTGCTGTCGGCCTGGAGGAGATCGGGCGTCAGGATCTGGTTGGCCTGATCCGTCGCGGCGAATTGCGGCTTGACCGTGATCAGGGTTAGATCGGCTGTCTTCTTACTGTTCAGGATTGCGTCCTTGATCGCCGCCGCGGTCTTGTCCTGATCGACCCGGATACCATCGGCCGGCTGGTGCACCAGGGTGATCTGGTTGTTCACCAGGCGATACGTGGCGTTTTGCGCCGGCACATCGACATCGTCGGCAACCTGGGCGGCGAGGCGGGCCAGATCCCGATCATTCACCGTGATCTGGTACGGCGCGGCGGCTCCCGCCGGACTCGGATCAACATACAGGATCAACGCGAGCCGGCGGCCCGTAATCTGGTACGTCTTCCCGCCGCCCGACAGCGTGAGACCATCACGCATGGCGGCGTCCAATTGATCTTTCAGCGGCTGCAGCATGGCGGCACTGACCGCAGCGGGCACGGAATCCAGCGTCAATTCGGCGGAACGGGTATCACCATCCGCGGCGGCGGCTTGCGCCAGCGGCAGCGAAGCGGCGACGTTCAACTGCTGCCCGGCCACATCGGGGGTCAGGCTCGCCGAGGTCGCATAATTGGGCAACGCGAGGACAGCATCCTTGGGATCGCGCTTGAGGTCAGCAGCCAGCCCCTGCACAAAAGAGGTCAGCTTTGCCTCGTCCAGCTTATCGGCGACCACCGGGGCGCCTGCCGCATCAGTGCTAATCTGGAGCCAGGTGCGCAGGGTCGACGGCGGCACGGTCCAGCTAAGTACCTTGCCGTCCGGTCCCGGGCCGGTCAACGTCAGCGGCTTATCCGCTAAGCGGTGGACCATGCCCAGCGCGGGCGCGACGGCGCTGTCGGACACCTGGGGCAGCACCTCCGCCACCTTGACCGTGATTTCGCTAAACGGATAGGTCTGGGTCGCGGCCTCCAGCGCCTGCCAGGTCGCGTCCACATCCAGCCGGCGCCCATTCTGCGCCGCGCCCACCCGCACGCCGTCGGCGTCCACGCTAAGCTCAGCATTGCGCGGCGGCACGGCCACGTCTTTGGCCACGGTCTGGAGGGCCTGCTCGGCGGTGGAGCGGTCGCGCTTCACCACCAGCGGGATGGCAGGGGGCGCGGCATTGCGGCCCGCCTGTTGCGCCGCGTGGGCGGTTGCCGCCGCGTCAAAGCTCAGCCCCAGTTCGCGGGCGGTGAAGGTCCAGACCTGGGCATTGTAGCGCAAGACCACCTGGCTATCGGCCAACCCGGCAAAATGCTGCTCGATGGCGGCCTCGGCCTCCCCCGTCTTCATGCCGGCCACCGGTAGCCCGGCCACCGCCACCCCCTGGGGCACCCGCGACAGCGCATCCTGCCATTGCAGGAACCCGGCGCCCGCGCCCAACAGCAAGAGTACGCCCGCGATCAGCAGGACGATCCGCCCGCGCCCAGCGGTCCACCCGCCGGCGCGCCGATTAGCCGGGGAGTCCGGCTGCGTGGTAAGTAGGGTCTTGGTTGCCATGCGCTGAAGATTCCTCTATCTGCTGCCACCCACCAGCCGCCCGCGCCGGCGCTGAGCGCCGGCCATCACACACGGACTTGAGGGAGTAAATCAATGAGAATTGCCGTCTTACTATAACCGATAGCCGCGCGTTCGTCAAACATGAGGCCGCTATTTCGCCCTGCATTCCACGCCTATCTCGCCGAGCGAACATCGGCTATCCTTAGTTACTAAACGGGAGGCACGCGGAAATGGTTGCGTGATCCGGGTCCAATCGTGACGTTTGCCGCGCCAAATGGGCGCGGCAAACGCAAACGGCGCTCCGTTGAGTACGGAGCGCCGTTTGCGACTGCAACTTGAACCGTCTTATGGATTCGGGGTAACGACCACATTACCATTGGACGGCAAGTTGATGATCAGCGGGGTGTTGGTCGCCGCACCGGGCGGCGTGGTCGGCCCGGGTGTGGCGATGACCACTGGATAACCCGCGTCCTGCCACGCGTGCCAGCCGCCCAACAACACCTGCAACTTGTCGTAGCTAAAGCCGTATTGATCGTGAAGCTTTTGCGCCACACGGGCGCTTTCATTTTCAGCCGGTCATTGGCAGTAGGCGATAATCAGCTTGTCCTTGGGCAATTCGGCAACCCGCGCATCCACGTCGGATTCGGGGAAGCTGATCGCGCCCGTGATATGCCCGGCGTCAAAGGCGTCTTTGGCGCGCACATCGAGGATCAACGGGCGCTTGGCCGGGTCATCATACAGGGCCTTAAACTCATCCAGCGCCATACGCGGCGGTTGGTCGGTCGCCGGTGCGGCGGTCGCGTCGCTGGCGGCAGCGGCCGGCGTGCTGGTCGGCAGCGGGGCCGCCGCGCCGGAATTCGCGCCGGGGTTGGCGCCGCCTGGCGCGGTCGTCCCGGTGCTTGCGTTATTACTGAGCAGGAACACCGCCATCAGTCCCGCGATCAACAACACCACCACCGCGCTCACCGCGAGGGGGAAGGTATCCCGCTGCGTGGCGGGACGCGGCGCGGGGCGGCGACTTGCCACGGTAGCCGGCGGCGCGGGGCGCGGGGCCGGGCGCGCGGCGGGGCGCGGGGCGGGTCGCGGGGCGCGGGGCGGCGGGGGAATATAATCTTCCTCCTCGTCGCCTTCCTCCCGTTCTCCGGGCCAATCTCGACTCATAATCTCCCATCTCCCTGAGTGGCGGCAAGGGACACGCCACAGATGATACCCGGCTTATGTAAGTGGAACATGCAGCAGCCGGGGGTAGCAGTACCCTCATTATAAGAACTGGCGCCCGCCCTGTCAACTTACTGCGCCTGCCAATCAGTTCGAAATGCGCCATAAGGGCGCAACGCTGAGCGACAGGCGTGCAATGCGTCGCGTTCTACGCCTCCTTGCAGTAGCCGGCCCCGGCGGATGACCAGCCACCGGACTTCCCGATGACTGGAGGAGCTAAAGACCCTGCTTTCTGCCGCGTTTCGGGGCTTGCCGCTATTGACACACGCGCAGTAAAGGTATAGTATAGTCAGCATTATGCACCAGATGTCTCCAACGGCGGCGGCAATCAAAGCGGTGATCTTTGACTGGGGTGGCGTGCTCGAAGCGCTACCCGATGCCACCGCTTTCGCCGAATGGGAGACCCGGCTAGGGCTGGCGCCCGCTAGCTTGCAAACCATTCTCTGGGGGCCGGTTTGGGAGCAGGTCGAACAGGGAACCGCCACCGTCGCCGACTATGAGGCGCAAGTCTGCCGGGACTGTGGTTTCACGAGCCGCGCCCAGCTTGAAGCGTTCTATACCGCCTTCTATCCCCATCATCTGTACAAAGAGATGCTGGCCGCGGTGCGTGCATTACGCGCCCAGTACGGGGTTGCCTTGCTCACCAATGGCTTTCAGGGGCAAGACCAGCACATCGAGCGCCTGACCGGCATCCATCCCACGCAACTCGTCGATCATTATGTCAACTCTGCGGAGGTCGGGCTGCGCAAGCCGATGCGCGCCATCTTTCAACTCACCTTAGAGCGGCTAGGAGTTGCGCCGGACGAGGCGGTATTCATCGACGACAATCCCGCAAATATCGCGGCAGCGCGCGCCGCGGGCTTGCACGTAATTCCCTTTGAAACGCCCGCGCAGGCCCTGACAGCCCTTGCAGTGCTGCTGAGCCATCCCATCGAATAACAACGCCGGGCGACCGGCCACGCATCGAGGCTAACACTTCCTTAACATGGCGGTAAATTGGCGCGAGTAGACTCGCAGTGCCGGCGAAGTCATACTCGCCAGTGCAACGCGGCCACGTTGCAATAGCACAAGGAGGGTGTTCCATGCGCAAGGCTCGAAAGGTCCTATCGCTGCTCGGTCTGGTGGCGGTCGTTGCCACCGCCGGCTATTCGCCGGGGGTCGCCGCCGCCGGTCCCACGGACAAGATCAACCATGTCATTGTGATCTTCCAGGAGAACTGGAGCTTCGACGGCCTCTACGGCAGCTTCCCCGGCGCCAACGGCCTCGCCAACGCGGGCGCCGCCGCCACGCAAGTCGACAAGAACGGCGTGCCCTACACCGTGTTGCCCCAGCCGATCGACACGACGAAGAAACCGCCCGCGCCCGACCCGCGGTTCCCCGCCGATCTGCCCAACGGCCCGTTTGATGTCTCCAAGTATGTCCCGCCCGACCAGAAGACCGGTGACCTGGTCCACCGCTGGTTCCAGGAGCAGTACCAGATCGACGGCGGCAAGATGGACAAGTTTGTCGCCTGGTCCGATGCCGCCGGCCTCTCCATCAGCCACTATGACGCCAGCAATATGCCGGAAGGCAAGCTGGCCCAGCAGTATGTGATGGCCGATAACGACTTCCACGCGGCCTTCGGCGGTTCCTTCCTGAATCACCAGTGGCTGATCTGCGCCTGCACGCCCGTCTGGCCCAACGCGCCCGCTTCGCAGGTCGCCCAGGTGGACGCGAACGGGGTGATGGTCAAAGACGGCAACGTCCTGCCCGACGGCTCGGTCGTCAATACCTCCTTCACCATCAACAGCCCGCACCCGGCCAACATCACTAACACAATGAACCTGGTGCCCGAGCAAACCGCCCCGACCATTGGCGACCGGTTGAGTGACAAGGGTATCTCCTGGGCCTGGTACTCCGGCGGCTGGAATGACGCCATCGCCGGGCACCCCGATCCCCTGTTCCAGTATCACCACCAGCCGCTCGCCTACTTCGCCAACTACGCCGACGGCACGCCGGGCCGCGCCGCCCATCTCAAGGACGAGACTGATTTCATGCGCGCGCTGACCACCAACGACCTGCCCGCCGTCTCGTTCGTCAAGCCGCTCGGGCCGGACAACGAGCATCCCGGCTATGCCAGCCTCCAGCAGGGCCAGCAGCACGTCGCCGATCTGGTCAGCGCCGTGCAGAACAGCCCCTACTGGGCCGACACCGCCATCATCATCACCTATGATGAGCATGGTGGCCGCTGGGACCATGTGGCCCCGCCGGTTGTGGACAAATGGGGTCCGGGCAGCCGCGTCCCGATGATCATCATCTCGCCGTATGCCAAGAAGGGCTTCGTGGACCACACGCAGTATGACACCACTTCGATCCTGAAGTTCATCGAGGTGCGCTGGGACCTGGCGCCGTTGACCAGCCGCGACGCGAATGTCAACAACCTGACCAACGCCTTCGAGTTCCCCAGCGGCACGCCCGGTATGCCGACCACCGGCAACAGCGTCGATCTCTGGGCGCCGCTGGGCGCCGCGATGCTGCTGGCGCTGGCCGGGCTGGCGTTGCGCCGTCGCTCCACGGCCCGCGAGTAACGCGCATCCGCGCGCCGTAAAACGCGAGGGGTGGGTCCCAGGACCCACCCCTCTGTCTATCCCTTGCCTGCGTGGCCACGCGATTAACGGGGCCGCCCGCGTGGCGCGGTCCCAGGCGTAGCCGGGCGATTCAACGCGCCGCCCGCCCAACCGGTCGCCGCAATGGACACTAACGTTCGAGATAGCGCGGATAATCGATCTTGTGGACCCCCGGAATGGCCCGCAAGCGATCCACGAGTCCGATCAAGGTCCGCTCCGGGGCGCGAGGCAGGAATAATTGGATGCGGTCACGGTGCGGCGTATCCTCGTGCTCCGTCACCAGCTGTAACACCTGGAGTCCACTCTCCTCTACCGCCGTCATCACGGCGACCAGCGAGGTCTCCCGCCGGTCGACAATCAGAGAGATGCGCGGGGCCCGGCGCTTGGGAAAGAGCCGCCGTTCAAGCGGTTTGATGCCGGCCAGAATCACCAGAATGAGCACGGTCGCGCTAATCGCGGCAAAATAGAGGCCGCCGCCCACGGCCAGGCCCACGGCGGCCACCGTCCAGACACTGGCCGCCGTCGTCAACCCGCGGACCGCCTCGCGTCGCAGGATGATCGTGCCCGCGCCCAGGAAGCCCACGCCCGACACCACCTGGGCGGCAATCCGGGAGGGGTCCAGCCCGATGCCCGGTGTGCCCAGGACATCGGCGAAGCCAAAGGCCGACACCAGCATGAACAGGGTGGAGCCTAAACAGACCAGCATATGCGTGCGCAGCCCGGCGGCCCAGTCGAGGCGCTCGCGCTCCATCCCGACCAGGCTACCCAGGATAGCGGCTAAAATCAGGCGTAGCAGGATTTCTTCGAGCCTCGGCATCCCCTTGTTCCTTTCGTATCGGCGGCCCGGATATGGCTGCGCGCCGGTCGGGGCCTGTAGGCGGGCGACGGGGCCGGCGATACGCCACCGCATAGACCAGACCGCCCCCACGCATAGAACGCAGCCCCGGCGGGCGTGCTGCCCACCCGTGTACCAATATTTGCCAGTCGGCGCTGCCCTTTGGCCTCACTTGGGTCCAGTCCGCCTGCGCGGGCTTCGTACTCGTAGCCCGCCCGTTGACGGGCCGGGCGTCGTACCCCGCCGAGCGCCGGATCGTGGGCAAAAAAGAACCCCGGCAAAACTGCCGGGGTCTTTGCAGGCCACGCTGCTCTGGTTTACTGGCCGGTTTGCGCGGCGGCCAGGGTCGGCGCCACGTCCAGCGGGATGCCGGGACCCATCGTGCTGGTTAGCGTAATGCTCTTCACGTAGGTGCCCTTGGCGCCGGTCGGTTTGGCGCGGACGATGGCGTCAAGCAGGGCGAGCATGTTCTCGCGGATCTGCGCCTCGTCGAAGCTGCCCTTGCCGATACCGACGTGGACCAGGCCGGTCTTGTCGTTGCGGAACTCGACCTTACCGCGGCGCACGTCCGCGATCACGCGGGGCAGGTCCTGCGGATTGGCGATGGTGCCGCTCTTGGGGTTGGGCATGAGGCCGCGCCGGCCCAGGATCTTGCCGAGCTTACCCACGCGGCCCATCATGTCGGGCGTGGCGATGGCAACGTCGAAATCGACCCAGCCGCCCTCGATCTGGCGGATCAGGTCGTCGGCGCCCACGAAGTCGGCGCCCGCCTCGCGGGCCAGGCGCTCGCCGTCGCCGGCGGCGAAGACCAGGATGCGGATCTTCTTCCCGGTGCCGTGCGGCAGGATCGCCGTGCCGCGCACCACCTGGTCGGCGTGGCGCGGGTCGATACCGAGGCGCAGGTGCACTTCAATCGTCGGGTCGAACTTCACATAGCTGGTCTCTTTGACCAGCGCCGCCGCTTCGCCCGGTTCGTAGGCTTTGGTTTGATCGATCAGGGCGGCTACGCGCTCATAATTCTTACCGTGTTTGTTAGCCATGGTTCTGGAATCCTCCGGGTGGTCTTGCCTCGGACGAGGCGCCGGGTGGTTCGATTGCCACCCTCCCACCTGCGTGTAGCGTCGTTAGGCGACGACCTCGATACCCATGCTGCGCGCCGTGCCTTCCACCATTTTGATGGCGGCATCCACATCGTAGGCGTTGAGATCCTTCAGCTTGGTTTCCGCGATTTCGCGGATCTGCGCCGCGCTGACCCGCCCGACCTTCTCCTTGTTGGGCACCCCCGACCCCTTGGGGATACCGGCGGCCTTGCGCAGCATATCCGCGGCGGGCGGGGTCTTCAGCACGAAGGTGAAGGTGCGGTCCTCGAAGACCGTGATCTCCACCGGGATGATCTGCCCGGCCATGGGGGCCGTGCGCTCGTTATACTCTTTAATAAAGCCCATCATGTTGATCTGGTGGGCGCCGAGCGCGGGGCCGACCGGGGGGGCCGGGGTTGCCTTGCCCGCGGGCAGTTGCAACTTGACGATTGCGCGTACTTTCTTAGCCACAGCGTTTCCTTTTCTTCGGGAGCCGATCGCACGGGACCGCTCCTGGTGCTAGCGGGCAGCAGTAGCGCCACCCTCCCATACAGTAAAGTGGGCGGGGCCAGGTGGCCTCGCCCAAGCTCCAACGCAGGGAGAAGACCTTAGACGGCCTTCTCGACCTGCAAGAAGTCGAGTTCGACGGGGGTCTCGCGTCCGAAAATGGACACCAGCACCCGGACTTTGCCTTTTTCGTGGTTCACGTTGTCCACGCGCCCCTCGAAGTCGGCGAATGGGCCATCGATAATCTTGACTGCCTGGCCTGGGCTGAAGGTCACTTTGACCTTCGGCGCCTCGGCCTCCATCTGGCGCAGGATGCCGGCGGCTTCGTCCTTGCCCAGCGGCGTCGGCTTGTTGCCCATGCCGACGAACCCGGTGACGCCTGGTGTATTGCGAACCAGATACCAGGCGTCGTCCGACATCGCCATTTCGACCAGCACATAGCCGGGGAAGACTTTGCGCTGCACCGTGCGGCGCTGGCCGTCGCGGATCTCGATTTCTTCCTCGGTGGGCACCACGATGCGGAAAATCTTATCGCCCAGATCGTTCGTCGCGACCCGATATTCCAGGTTCTTCTTAACTTTATTCTCGTAGCCGGAGTACGTGTGAATCACGTACCACTGACGATCGTTCTGTTCGTCCTGGCTCTCGGTCTCGACCTGATCGCTCATCGGCAGTTCTGCCCTTGTATCCATAACGCTCGCAACTATTCCCAACCACCCGCTTTCCCATGAAGGGGAAAGCCGCCGGTGCTAGAAGCCACTACCCGTCAGCAGCTTGACTAACTGCACCAGCACCAGGTCTACGATACCGAGCACGCCGCCGACAAACACGGAGATGCCGATGACGACAATCGTCAGGTTGCGCGTTTCGGAGCGGCTCGGCCAGGTCACCTTTTTGATTTCCGCGGCAACCCCGTCCAGCAAGTCGCGCACCCGCTCGATCGGGTTGCGGCGCCGCGACTCGCCCCCTTCGTTGCCTGTCCCTGTGCGCGAGGCCGGTCGGACCTGGTCCTGTTCGCGCTCTCTGATACTCACGCTGCTCTCCTTGGTCAGGGTCGCCAATGTGTCGCTCCTAAAGTTGTCGTTCTGTTACCCTTGGGGGCCCGGGGATGATCGCCATCAAGCGGGGGCCTCACAGGAGGCAAAAAACTGGCACGTGCGGCAGGAATCGAACCCGCAACCTGCGGTTTTGGAGACCGCTGCTCTGCCAATTGAGCTACGCACGTGTGCAAACCCCGCTGGAGTGACCCCCTCGGGGTGCCATTAATTATACGCCAACGACTCCATGCTGTCAAGCACGAACGCGGCTTACTTGGTCTCGCGGTGCACACGATGGCACCGGCAACGCGGGCAGAACTTGTTCAGTTCCATGCGCGCGGCGTCGTTGCGCTTGTTCTTGGTGCTGGTGTAGTTCCGCTCCTTGCACTCGGTACAAGCGAGCGTCATCAGGATGCGGTCCGCCTTCTTCGCCATTGTCTGTTACTCCCACAGCACGATCCAGGGCGGAGACCGGAAGTGTATAGCCCCCGATCTCCGCCCGGCGCGCGCTAACTAAATCACTCGATAATCTTGGTGCAGACGCCGGCACCTACCGTGCGCCCGCCTTCCCGGATCGCGAACCGCAACCCTTCCTCGATGGCTACCGGTACGATCAACTCCACCGTCATCTGCGTGTTGTCCCCCGGCATCACCATCTCCACGCCCTCTTGCAGCGTGATGTTCCCCGTCACGTCCGTCGTCCGAATGTAGAACTGCGGCCGGTACCCCGAGAAGAACGGCGTGTGCCGCCCCCCCTCTTCCTTGCTCAGCACATACACTTCCGCAAAAAACTTCGTGTGCGGCTTGATGCTGCCCGGCTTGGCCAGCACCTGCCCCCGCTCCAC
>JAICKM010000233.1 GCA_025927935.1 Chloroflexia bacterium
CGGTGAACAACACGATCAGCAACGATGGCGCTAATAACTTGATCTATCAGGCAGGGGTGTCCGACGGCGGCAACAACGATAAGATCATCAACAACACGATCTCCGGGCTGGGCTATACCACGAGCGCCGACCATCCCTATTTCTTCCGGATCGACGTTGATCCGTCTCCAGGGAACCGGGCCAAGGTCCACGCCAACAAGTAAAGATCCGGCAATTTAAGCGATTAGCCGCACGTAAAGCGTCGCCCCTGGACAGGCCCGCCGGGCATCTGTTCAGGGGCGACGCTCTGTCTGCGCCCGCGCTCGTTACCTGACGGCTGACGGCTGACGGCTAATCACTCACGGCTGCTGCAACAACTGGTAGATCATCTTCGCCAGTTGGGCGCGGGTCGCGGGCGCGTCGGGGGCAAAGGTGCCGTCGGCGTAGCCGGAGAGGATGCCGTGAGCCGCCGCCTGCACGATGTAGGAGTAGGCCCAATGGCTCGGTGGCACGTCGCGGAAGCGTTGCGGCCCGGACGGCGGCGCGGCGGGCCAGTTAGACGCGCGGGCGATCAGCTTGGCGACCTGGGCGCGGGTGATCGGCGCGACCGGGCGGAAGCTGCCGTCGGCATAGCCGTCCGCGATGCCGTACTGGGCGGCGGTCTCGATGTAGCCGTAGCCCCAGAAGGTGGGCGGCACGTCGTGGAACGTCGGCGTGGCCGGGTAGTCGAGCGCCCAGTTCTGCGTCCGGCCCAGCATGGCGAGGAACTGCACGCGGTTAGTCCGCTCGCCGGGGTGGAAAGTGCGGTCGATGTAGCCATAGAGCACGCCCCGGCAGTAGAGGGCACTGATATAGGGCCAGGCCCAGTTGTCGCGCGGCACGTCGCGGATGTCGGGCTGGCAGGGCGCGGGCGTGATGGTGGGTTCGGGCGCGGGCGAGCCATACGTCACGCGCATGGGCAGCGAGACGAGCGCGGGCGCCTCCGGCGGGCCGATGAAGACCTTGCCGTCATACACGCCTGGCACCAGGTCGGGGCGGTTATAGCCGACCGTGAAGGTCAGAGTGGTACCGGGCGCAATAGGACCGGGCACGATCGCCGGGCTGGTCAGCACGTCGCCGCCGCGCACGGCCTTGATCGTCAGGTCAAAGGTGCTGCCGGGCGGGATGTTGTTGCCGCCATCCACGCGGAGACGGTAGCGCCCGTCGCGCACCGGCTCGATGCGCACATACTGCACCGGCCCGCCGCCGCCCGACGCGGCGATCCAGCTCCAGCGCTGCCCGTCCCAGTAGTCCACGTAGAGATACAGGTCGATGGGCCGCCCGCTGCTGGTGCTGAACTCGACCGAGGCCGTGTTGGTCAGCGGCACTTCGGTGAAGTAGGTGCCCTGCGCCTGGATCGGCTGGTCGTGCAGGACCTGGCGCTGGCTGAGGCCGTAGCCGGTTACGGCCAGCCCGCTGGGCAGGGTCATGCCCGTGGTCACGCTGATGACCGCCGAATCATGCGTGCGGTTGCTGGTGATGTCGATGGTGCCGGTGCTCAGGGTCACGGTGCCCAGGGTGCCGGTAAACGGCTCGCTAAAGTCCGCGCCGCTGTACCAGACGTTGTGCAGCACGACCTCGTGCAGGCCCGGCTGGGTTAGCGATCCGCTGACCCACTCGGCAGTGGTGCCGGTGCGCGTGCTCCACTGCCACTCGCCGCCGCCCAGGTTCAGATAGTCGCTGCCGCCCATGCCCCACAGGTCGTAGGGGCCGAACAGCGCCGGGTCGGTGACGGAGTAGTAGTCCCACGGCGCGGCGCCCAGCAGGAAGCTATCGAGGTCGCTGGGGAAATGCGCCCAGGAGGTGTTGGTCCAGAGATAGGTGTTGGGCGGCGGAGTGGTGGGGTTGAAGGCGAAGAAGTAGCGCCACTCGCCCGCATCGGGCCGCCAGGCCCAGTCGAGCGCGCCGCTCACTCGCCCGCTGTCATAGGTGGTGGGCGCGGGCGGCGTGCCGCCGAAGCGGCCCGATAGATTGGACAGCGCCACGTTGAGCGTCACCGGAACTACCGTATCGCCTGTGGCGCTCTGCACGCGCACGGCGCCCTCGTACGTGCCGGGCGGCTGGTTGGCGGGCACCCGCACCGTGGCGTTGACCACCTTCGCTCCGTGCGCGGGCACGACCGTAGCGGTCTGATCGACGCTGACGAGCGGCCAGGTCTCGTGCCGGTAGAACGTGGCCCGCAGGTGGATGGCGGCCGCCGGGATCGAGTTGTTCCGGTCGGCATGCTGCAAGCCGACCAGCAACCCGTCGTGGCTCCGGTCCAGCGGCTGTTGCACATATCCCTCAAGAATATTGGCCTTTGGATAGGAGTACCAGAGCCGGTTGTACTCGCCGGTCTCCATCTCGCCGTCGTTGACCACACCGTTACTGTTGAGATCCGTCCAGGCTCGGCCATCCTGGTTCTTGTCCCGCCAGTCGTAGGCCAGCAGGCGCCAGCTACTGGCCCAGGCCAGCCAGACCGAGTCGGGGCGGCTGAGCGTAAAGTCGGTGTAGGTCATCACGGCCTGCACCTTCATCAGATCGGTGCCCGCCGGGATGGCGGAGGTCAGGTCGCGCAGGTAGTCGGGGCGGGTGAAGACGGGGCTGGACTCCAGGCTGTTGTTCGTGTTCACCGTCCAGTCGTAGTGCCCGGTCTCAACCAGGCGGTCACTGGTCACGGTCACGGTCAGCGGCGTGCTGCCGGGATTGGAGACGGTCACGGGCGTGGTGGCGCTGCCGCCGGGGTAGAGGTATCCGGCGAAGGCGGGCGCCTGCTGTCCCGGCGTCCAGCGCATGGGGGAGACGCGTAGCCCGGCCTGGCCCGCCGCCAGATCGACCAGTCGCTTGCCGTCCACCAGGCCCGCGCCCTGGCTGAATACGCCGTAGTTCAGGTCGCGCGCCGAGGACGCCAGCAGTTCGCGGGCTATGGTCATGGCCGGCCATTGGCCGGTGGCCTGGTGATACGCCTGGTAGCCGAGAGCGAGCACGCCCGCCGTGATCGGAGTCGCCATGCTCGTGCCGCCCCAGAGGTTGTAGGCGATGGCGCCGTTGCGCGAGTAGTTGAGCGCGTCGTCGGCGGTGCCCCACGCGCCCACGGCCAGCACCGCGGGCGCTTCGTTGCCCAGGATCGACGGCCCCCGATTCGACCAGGGCTGAATGTCGCCCCAGGTGATTTCGGCGGTGGACGAGATCGGCTCGAAGGTGGTCGTCTCGCCGTACTGCGTGGCCGCGCCGACGCTGATCACGTTGGGCGCGGTGGCCGGGGTGGTGACGGTGCCGTAGCCGGGGCCACCGTTGCCCGTGGCGACGACGATGCTCAGGTGCGGGTTGTCCTTCTGTAACGAGGCCAGGTAGCGCGACTGGAAGTCCCAGCCCGAATCTACCCCGCCGCTGAAGCCGAAGCTGAGCGAGGCGATCTGTGGCTCGTCGCCCGTGTTCGGGCGCCCGTCGAGGCCGTAGGTGATCAGCGCGTAGGAGTCGTAGATCGCCATGCCGCCGCGATAGACGTTGCCGATGGCGATCACCTTGGCGTCGGGCGCCATGCCCTGGACCATGCCGCCTGCGCCGACCGGTTTGTAGGGCGGGCGCAGCCCCGCGTTGTCGCCGTCGATGCGGCCCTGGGCCACGATGGAGGACGCGCAGGCGGTGCCGTGGTGCTCGGCGTAGTCATACGACCCCATCATGGCGACCAGTGACCCGTTGTCGGGCGCGCTCAGGCCATACAGCCAGTCGCTGCCAGGGACAGGGTGCGCGCCGTCGGCGATGAAGTAAAGCATGCCGGTGGACAGGTCGGCCACGCCGTCGCCGGTGGTGTCCACGGTGCCTACCTCGTGGCCCTTGCGCAGGGCGACCGCGTTACGCAGATCATGGGTGTTGAGCAGGTCCACATAAACCGTGTCGTAGACGCCCGCCTGCACCGTGTCGGCCACGACGACTACCGGATACTCGCCGTACACGTCGAAGGCCAGGTGCTCGTCGGGGAAGATGCCTATATGATAATGCCCGCTCTTGCTGGTGCCCGGCATCTGGTAGGTATGGGTGACGCGCTCCATGCCGCTCGCCCCGGCGGTCAAGGTGGTAAAGGGGCCACTCGCGCCCGCGATCACGGCGGAGGTGTCGATGTACCAGGAGCCGTAGGCCCGGATCGCGTTGTCCAGGTCGCCGACGATGCCGCCCGCGTAGAGGGCCATCGAGGTGGGGTCGAACGCCAGCGGCCAGCCGTAGTAGGGCGAGGCGGGGTCTTCGACGCGGGCGAAGGTGTTTTGCAGATCCGGGTGGCCGAAATCGACGCCGGAGTCGACCACGGCCACGTTCACGCCTGCGCCGCGGTAGCCCGCCTCCCACGCCGGGCGCACATCCTGCACGTCCACGGTGTGCCAGCTATCGGGACTCTGCGGCGCCTGCGCGCCTGCGGGCGCGGTGGCCTTCCGGCCGGGCGCCGGGCGCGGGATCAGATCGCTGGCGGGCCGCTGGGGACCGGCCCGCTTATCGGGCCGGACGGGAGCGCTGCCGGCCAGGCCGGGTGGTTCCGGCGAGGGGGGCGGCGCGCCGGAGAGCACGGCGATCACGTTGGCCGGGCGGGCCAGGGCATTGACCTGCCCGGCGCGCGCTTGCCCGCTGGTGAAGACGACGCCGTGTGGGTCAGGCCGCCGGGCCACCGCGCTTTGCAGCACCCCCCCATCCTGGGCCGGTCCCTGGCTCACCACGATCACCGGCAGGCGCACATCCGGCCCGCTCGCCGCGGCCGCCGCCTGGCGCAGTTCGGGCGCAACCCGGTTGGCTGTTGCGTCGGCGGCGGTGCTCACACGCGGCGCGCCCAGGGCGCTGGCGGGCCGGGTGCCGCCGGGGTCCGCGCTAACCCGGCCCGTAGGTTGGTAGAGCGTCACGAGCAGCGCAACGAAAAGCACGGCGGCGGCGGGCCAGCGTGCGCGCCAGGGATGGATGGGAGTGCGGAGCATGGTAGATCCTTCTAAAGACTAAGATTGGTAGTACATAGCCCGGTCGGTGGCAGGTTCAGCGCCTGCTGAGGGTACAGGCGGCGGGCGGCGTGAAAGGATTGTGGATACTCTCGGCGGTTGGCCCACGGATTGCGCCGGCGGCCAGGGGCCACACGCCGCTAAACGACGACAGTGGGCGGGGTTGGTAGTGGCCGCTGCCGTCGCCCGGCGCATTGGCGCCCACGACCAAATAGCGCGGTAGGGTAGGGCCGGTGGTGCTGGTGGCTTCGTGGGCGGCGTCCCGCCCGGAAATGTTGATGTCGGGGCCGAAGCGGGGAAGCCCGAACGCCCGCAGCGGCGCGAACAGGGCGCGCCCATCAATGGAGCCGGGGGCCGGCTGCTAGGCGCCGGGCGGGCGCAACAAGATCTTGCCGCCCAGCCCGTAGGGACCCGGCCAGGATGGGGGCGGGGGCCGGCAGCAGGCGGATGAGCCATCGCCGCCGTCGTGCCCAGCACGAGAAAGGCGTCCTCGTTGACGCCCACGGTCGCTAGCGTGCGCCGCACAAGCTGTCTCCTTTATGGGGGCCACGACCCCATCGCCCGCGGCAATCCGCTGGGCGGGAACGGCCTCGCGCCTGGCGTTCGTGCTGAGTATACCGGGACCGTCGATCCGGTGTCAAGGTTGACCTTACCAGATGGTAGGGCCGTCTCACGGTGTAACAGTTGCCGGCGGGGACGCTGCAACGCCGTTGCGCAGGTTGCCAGGGTGACGGCGGGCCGGTTTGAAACCGGCCCCTACAACAACGTTGCGCGAATTGGACTCCTGATATCGCCTCCAATTGGCTCTTGTAGGGTTCCAATTGAGATGCTAGACTATAGCTGTGCGTCGGAAGGCGCGCTACCCTGCTGATGATAAAGTGAGGCTACAGCGTTCATGACCCTGCTGACGAATACTGCCGACACGCCCCCGGCCCTGGACCACGGCGACTACCTGCTGCGCCGCGCCGACCGCGAGATCACCGACCGGGCGGCCCTGGACGCGCTGCTAGCGCGCGGCGACATCGGCCACCTGGGCCTGGTGGACAAGGGCCGCCCCTATGTCGTGCCGCTCAACTATGCCTACGCGGATGGACGGATCTACTTCCATAGCGCGCCGGAGGGTCGTAAGATCGCCGCCATGCAGGCGAACCCGCAGGTTTGCTTCCAGGTCGAGGAACATTACGGCACGGTACACAGCAACCGGGCGCGCCCGCACTCCTCGCACTACGCCAGTGTGATGGCCTTCGGGCAGGCGCGCATCGCGGACGCCGCGGAAGTGGATGTCCAGATGTACGCCATGCAGTTGCTACTGGACAAGTACGCACCGGGCCGCCACTATCACCCGCTGCGCCCGCGGGAACTGGCCGGCATGGTGGCGGTGGTCGTGACTGTCGAAGCGTTGACCGGCAAGGCTCGCGCGCCCTTCTACCCCAAGGACCGCGTGCGCCTCGCCCGGCATATCCTGGCCGCCGATCCCGGCGCCGTGCCCGCCGATTGCCCGCTGGCGCCGGATGCCACCGCGCGGGTTGATCACGTGGACGGCGCGGGGTGGGTCCACCTGGTGGGCCATGCCCGACCCGTGCGCTGGGAACTGCTGGAGTCGGTGAAGGGGCCGATGTAACACCCGCCGGTGGCGCGGACTCGCCACCACGGGCGCAGGCGACGGACACGGAGCGTCGTCTGCGCCCTTTTTTTGATTCCCTTCTTTGCAGTCGTCCTATGCCAATGATCACTGCGCGCTCGGCGCCTGGGCGGTGAGTAGAAACGAGCCGGCGGGCGCGCGTGGTTGCAGGAAGCGCGGGCGGCGGTGTATAATAAGTGGCAATTCGTACCCTGGGGCCAGGCCGCCTTTGTTCCTGCGATGTTTCCTACCTGGGTTGGCCCCGTTATACCGCTGCGGAGATCTTCTTCTACGTCCGCGCACTATTACCGGTCAAAGGAGGATGGGCCAGGATGTCTGGACATTCCAAATGGGCAACCATTAAGCACAAGAAAGAGCTGACGGACAACAAGCGCGGGCAGCTTTTCACCAAGCTGACGCGCGAGATTACGGTCGCCGCCCGCGAGGGTGGGGGCGACCCGGACACGAACTTCCGGCTGCGCCTGGCGGTGCAGCGCGCGAAAACGGAAAGTATGCCCGCCGACAACATCAAGCGGGCCATCGAGCGCGGCGCCGGGGGATCGGGCGGCGGCGCGAACTACGAGGAAGTCAGCTACGAGGGCTACGGCCCGTCGGGCACGGCCCTGATCGTCTCGGCGCTGACCGATAACCGCAATCGCACCGTGGCCGAGGTCCGCGCCGCCTTTACACGCGGCGGCGGCAGCCTGGGCGAGGCGGGCAGCGTCGGCTGGATGTTCGATACGATGGGCCTGATTACCGTCGAAGTCGATCCGAAGCAGGACATGGACGAGGCGGAGCTGGCGGCTATCGACGCGGGCGCGCAGGACGTGAAGCGGGACGACGACGAGCGCACCCTGGAGGTCTACACCGAGTTCACAGACCTCAAGGCCGTCACCGACAAGCTCACGGCGGCGGGCCTGAATGTCACGTCGAGCGAGAAGGCCATGGTCCCCAAGACCACCGTCCAGCTTGACGAGGAAAAGGCCACGCAAAACCTGAAGCTGATCGACCGGTTGGAAGACCTGGACGACGTGCAGCAGGTCTACAGCAACCTCGAACTCAGCGACGCGCAGGTGGCCGCGCTCGGCTAAGCGCCGGGGGCTGGGGCCGCTCTATAGGGGTAGTGCGACAGCGGACAAGGGGCGCCGGCCCCTTGTCCGCGATCTATCCGGTGATGGCCGCCCGGTTCCCGCGCCGGCCCTGGAAAGTGAACGTCATGTCCACCGTGCTGTACCCGCTCGACTCCATCAACCCCGATCTGGTGCTGGGCATCGATCCGGGCACGGCGATCATGGGCTACGGCCTGGTCTCGCACTCCATCGCCCAGCAGCACGACGAGGTAGGCGGCGCGGCCTGGCTCGGCATGAGTGGGCTGCAAGGGCTGGAATACGGCGCCTTGCGGACGCCGGCGCATATGCCGCTGGTGGAGCGCCTGCCCCGGCTCTACGCCGGGCTGATCGAACTGCTGCGCGAGTACCAGCCGAGCGCCGTGGCGATTGAGGCGCTGTTCTTTGGCCGCAACGTGACGACGGCCATCTCGGTGGGCCAGGCGCGCGGCGTGGCCGTGCTGGCCGCTGCCCACTGCGGGCTGCCGATTGCCGAGTACACGCCCATGCAGGTCAAGCAGGCGGTGGTCGGCTACGGCAAGGCCACCAAAGATCAGGTCCAGCAGATGGTACGCATGTTGCTCAACCTGGAGACGATTCCACAGCCGGACGACGCCGCGGATGCGCTGGCGATTGCCATCTGCCATCTGCACTCGCGCTCACTGGATACCCTGCTGGCGCAGCAAAGTCAAGGATGACCGGCGGGGCGGGGATTCTCATGGCGAAACAAAAGCAACGCTTGGACCTGTTGCTGGTCGAGCGCGGGCTGGCGGAGACCCGCGAACGGGCGCGGGCGCTGATTATGGCCGGAGTCGTCACGGCGAACGGCCGGCGGGCGGACAAGCCGGGCATGGCCTTCCCCGTCGAAACAACCCTCGACGTGAAGGAAGGGCTGCCCTACGTCAGCCGCGGCGGGTTCAAGCTGGCCGGGGCGCTGGCGGCGTTTGGCCTGGGGCCGCGCATAGCCGGCGCGGTGGCGCTCGACGCGGGCGCCTCGACGGGCGGCTTTACCGATGTCCTCCTGCAACACGGCGCGGCGCGCGTCTATGCCGCCGACGTGGGCAGCGGGCAATTGGCCTGGAAGCTACAGACCGACCCGCGCGTCGTCGTGATGGACGATGTGAACGTGCGCTATCTCGACGTGCTGCCGGAGCCGGTGGGCGTCGTCACCGGCGACCTGTCCTTCATCTCCCTGACCCTGGTCATGCCCGCGCTGATCCGCGTGAGCGCGCCCGATGCCTGGATGGTGCTGCTGGTCAAGCCCCAGTTCGAGGCCGGGCGCGAGCAGGTGGGCAAGGGCGGCGTGGTGCGCGACCCGCGCGTTCACCGCGCCGTGCTGGAGCGCGTGACTGCCGAGTGGCGGGCGCTGGGGCTGACGGTGGCCGGGCTGGCCCGCTCCCCGGTGCTTGGCCCTGCCGGCAACGTCGAGTTCCTGGCCTACTTAGAGAAACAACCGCCCGCTGAGA
>JAICKM010000839.1 GCA_025927935.1 Chloroflexia bacterium
CGGCAGCCGGCAGCCCGCCGCGTGCGATTCCCGGCCCGGTCGTGCCGCCTCGCCCGCCGCGGCCCGCGGGCAGCGCGCAGTGGAAAGCCGGCGACAAGGCCCGCCATCCCACCTTCGGCGAGGGCATCGTCGTGCAAAGCAAGCCGACCGGCGGCGACGAGGAAGTCACCGTCGCCTTCGCGGGCCACGGCATCAAGCGCCTGCTCGCCAACCTGGCGAACCTGGAACGGCTCTAAAGCCCGCGGCCAATTCCGCCCTGGCCTGCCAACAGAGCGGCCTCTCGCGCGCAAGTGGGTGGCGCAAGAGAGGCACATACCGCGCGCTGCCACGCCAATCATCACGAAACTGTTACCCGCGTACACTGCCACTGTTATTTCCGCATGGTATATTAGGGTGTGGATTTTACGCGCCGGGGCGTCGCCTTGCAGGGGCGGCGATTCTCTGCTAGAATCGGAAGGACGTCCGCGGGGTAGTGTGCCCCTGTGCAGATTACCTGCTCCGCGCCAGGTACCCGAATACGGGCAAACCACCCTCGTAAGGAGATTCTCCATGACTTCAACCGCAAACGCAGCAACCACGCCTGGGAGCGCCCCGGCCACCGGCCAGAACGGCCAGGATGGCGCGCAAACCCACAAGTGGGTCTATCTGTTCCCCGAAGGCAACGGCAAGATGAAGGACCTGCTTGGCGGCAAGGGCGCCGGGCTGTCTGAGATGACCAACGCCGGACTGCCGGTGCCGCCGGGCTTCACCATCACCACCGAAGCCTGCCGCGCCTATTATGACCACAACGAGCAGTTCCCGCCCGGCATGTGGGACCAGGCTTTGGCCGCGCTGCACACCGTCGAAGAGCAGGCCGGCAAGAAGCTGGGCGATCCGGCCAACCCTCTGCTCGTCTCCGTGCGTTCGGGCGCCAAGTTCTCCATGCCCGGCATGATGGACACGGTGCTCAACCTGGGCCTCAACGAGCAGACGCTCCAGGGCTTGGTCAAGCTGACCGGCAACGAGCGCTTCGGCTACGACGCCTACCGCCGCTTCATCCAGATGTTCTCCAAGATCGTGCTCGACATCCCCGCCGAGCGCTTCGAGAAGAAGCTGGAGGAGATGAAAGAGCGTGTGGGCGCGCACTACGATACCGACCTGACGGCCGAGAACCTGCGTGACCTGGTCGGTGAGTTCAAGGCTATCGTGCGCGAATCGAGCGGCAAAGAGTTTCCGGACGATCCGCTGGAGCAGTTGCGGCTCGCCATCGAGGCCGTCTTCGCCTCCTGGAACAATCGCCGCGCCATCACCTACCGTGACTTGAACAAGATCCCGCACGACCTGGGCACCGCGGTCAACGTCGTGACCATGGTCTTCGGCAATATGGGCAACGACAGCGGCACGGGCGTGGCCTTCACCCGCAACCCCTCCACCGGCGAAGCCCAGCTTTACGGCGAATTTCTGATGAACGCGCAGGGCGAGGACGTGGTGGCCGGCATCCGCACGCCGCAGAAGATCTCGCAACTGCGCGACGTGCTGCCCGATGTCTACACCCAGTTCGAGCAGATCGGCAAGCGGCTGGAAGGCCACTATCGCGACGCCCAGGACCTGGAGTTCACCGTGGAGCGCGGCAAGCTCTATATGCTCCAGACCCGCTCGGCCAAGCGCACCGCCGCCGCCGCCGTGAAGATGGCCGTCGATATGGCGAACGACGGGCTGATCAGCAAGGAAGAGGCGCTTCAGCGCGTGGAGCCGGCCCAGGTGGTGCAACTGCTCCTGCCGCGCTTCGATCCGGCGGCCACCGAGGCCGCCCGCCAGGCGGGCCGCCTGCTCGCCAAGGGCCTCAACGCATCGCCCGGCGCCGCCAGCGGCAAGGCTATCTTCGACGCCGACCGCGTGGCCGAACTGGGTCATGCCGGCGAGGCCGTTATCCTGGTCCGCCAGGAGACCAATCCCGACGACGTGCATGGCATGATCGCCGCCCGCGGTATCTTGACCGCCCGTGGCGGCGCCACCAGCCACGCTGCCGTGGTCGCTCGCGGCATGGGCAAGCCCTGCGTGGCCGGCACCGAGTCGATCAAAGTCGACGCTGAGGCCCGCCAGTTCACCGTGGACGGCAAGACGATCAAGGAAGGCGACGAGATCTCCATCGACGGCACCACCGGCGAGGTCTTCGCCGGGCAGATCCCGACCACCGCCGCCTCGTTCAAGGACGAGAAGGAACTGGTGCAACTGCTGGCCTGGGCCGACGCGGTGCGCAAGCTGGGTGTCTGGGCCAATGCCGACTACCCGCGCGACGCGGAGCGGGCTATCGAGTTCGGCGCGGAGGGCATCGGCCTCTGCCGGACGGAGCACATGTTCTTTGAGGAAGTGCGCCTGCCCATCGTGCGCCGCATGATTCTGGCCGCCGCCGACGCCACCCGCCTGCTCAACGCCCGCGACCGGGCGCAGCAAGCCCTGGAGTCGGCGCCCGGTGAGCGCCGCAGCGAGGCCGAAGCCGCCCTGCAAACCGCTCAGCAGGCCGCAGACAGCAGCCCCGTGGTCCAGGACTACCTCGGCGCCCTCGGCGAGTTGGAGCAGTTCCAGACCAGCGATTTCGAGGGCATCCTGGGCGCGATGGGCGAGAAGCCCGTCGTCGTGCGCCTGCTCGACCCGCCGCTGCACGAGTTCCTGCCCTCGCACGACGAACTACTGGCCGAGGTCAGCGAGTTGCGCGGCGCGGGCAAGGCCGATTCGGATGAGTACCGCGAAAAGGACCATCTGCTGCACGTCGTCGAAGGGCTGCGCGAGCAGAACCCCATGCTGGGCCTGCGCGGCGACCGCCTGGGTATCCTCTACCCAGCCATCTACGAGATGCAGGTGCGCGCGCTGCTCAACGCCGCCGCCAAGCTGACCAAGAGCGGCAAGAAGGTCCATGTCGAGATCATGATCCCGCTC
>JAICKM010000984.1 GCA_025927935.1 Chloroflexia bacterium
AGGAGTGCAGAATATCGGCGCTGGTCAGGTCGCGGCCCGCCTCGAAGGCGGCGTAGAGGCCGCTGATGACGGCCTGCTCAATTTCGGCGCCGCTGAGTCCGGCGGCGGCCGCGGCCAACCGGTCCAGGTCGAACAACTCCGGGTCGCGGCGGCGCTTCAAGATATGGATGGCGAAGATCTCGCGCCGCTCCTGCTCGTTGGGCAGGTCCACGAAGAAGATCTCGTCGAAGCGTCCCTTGCGCAACGCCTCCGGCGGCAGGCTGCCCACGTTGTTGGCGGTGGCGATGACGAACACGGGCGAAGTCTTCTCCTGCATCCAGGTCAGGAACGAGCCGAACACGCGCGCCGCCGTGCCTGCATCCGAACGATGCGACGAGGCGACGCCGGCCAGCCCTTTGTCCAACTCATCGAGCCAGAGGATAGTCGGGGCGATGCTCTCCGCCGTCGCCAGGGCCGCGCGCATATTCTCCTCCGACGAGCCGACCAGTTCGCTGAAGACCTTGCCCAGGTCGAGCTTGATCAGCGGCAACTGCCAGAGGCTGGCGACCGCCTTGGCAACCAGGCTCTTGCCGCCGCCCTGCACGCCCAGCAGCAGGATGCCGCGCGGCTCCGGCAGGCCGAACTCGCGGGCGCTGGCGCTGAAGGCCAGGGCGCGGGTGCGCAGCCACGCCTTCAACTCGTCCATGCCGCCCACGTCCTCGAACACCTCCGGCGCGCGGTAATACTCCAGGATGCGCGAGCGGCGGATCAGTTGCTCCTTCTCGGCGATCACCACGTCCACATCCAGGCGGCGGGTCACGATCAGCGAGCGGGCAAAGGCGTTCTCGGCCTCGGCCAGGGTCAGCCCCTGCGCCGCCTTGAGCACGCGCTCTCGCGTCTGCGGGTCCAGGCCCAGTCGTAGCGCCGAGCGCCGCTCCACGGAATTGATCACCACGTTCAGCGACTGGTCCAGCTCCTCCAGCGAGGGCAGGCCGTAGTTGACCACGGTGATATCCTTTTCCAACTCGGCGGGGAAACGCAGCACCGGCGACAGGAGCACCAGCGTCTTGTGGCCCTCCTTGAGCACGCGGGCCAGGTCGCGCAGCTTGCGCGTGACCACGGGCGTGCCGGGCGTGGGCCGGGTATCGTCGATGTAGGGGTGGAAGTCCTTGAGCAGGAAGATGGCGGCTTCGCGGCAGTTCTGCACGAAGTCGAGCGCCTGGAGCGGGTCGCGCGCCGCGGGGTCGGCGGGCGTCGTCTGGCCCGCGCCGTCGCACGCCTGCACGCCCTCGGTGCAGGTCCACACGAACAGGCGCTTATCCCGCCGGGCTGCAATCGAATGCAGCAGCGTTTCGACCCGGCGTTCTTCCCAGGCGACGATATAGATCAGTGGATAACGGGCACGAACAAGCGTCTCCAGCTCGCCTTCTTTGCTGGTGACGGCAGCAGGAGGGGCAGGTCCAGGGCCAGGGTTTAATGCAGGTAGACGCATGCGCGCTCCTTTGAGTGTAGTGCTATTGTAGCACCCCACTCCGCTTATGTCAATAGGAACGCAAATCAGCCCAGAAGCGCACGCATCCGGGTAGCCCGGCGGCTCAAGCCGCCGGCTACCGTTACGAAGGCGCTTTCGCGGCCTATCTTATGGCGCGCAGTGCGTACAGGTGGTCCACGAATAACGGGCCGGGCGGCGCCGGGTCGCCGCTTGCGCGCGGGCGGGCGAGATGGTATAGTAGTCGCCGGTATGCGCTTATGCAGGCCGGGATACGGCGCGCAGCAAGCCTGCTGGCATAAGACTTGCCGCTATCCGGGTATCATGGGCAGACACACGATCCGATCATTTTCATTGGGGAGGCTACCGGCATGAAATATGGCATCCTGGTCCTGAGCGCGCTGGTGCTGCTAGGGATCGGACTGGTAAGCAGCCGCCCGGCGCAGGCGGACGGCCCTGCACAGGCGGCGACCACGCCCGGCGCGCAGGTGACTCCGGATACCAGCCAGCAGGGTGGCGGGCAGACCGGCACCTCCAGCACCCCGTTCGCGCCGCCTGATACCCCGGGCGCGCAGGGCAATGGCGCGCCCCCCGGCCCAGGCGCGGACGGCGCCGTCAACCAGGGCGTCGGCAGCAGCGGCAATGTCAATACGACCAGCCCGGCCAACCAGGTGCCGGCCAATGTCACGGGCCGGGAGCCGAACGA
>JAICKM010000905.1 GCA_025927935.1 Chloroflexia bacterium
GCTCCGCGCCCTGGCGCCGGATGTGGACCTGGCCGAGGTGCGGCAGCATTTGGATGTGATTCCGCGCGTGGCGGTGGGCGGGCCGGACGCCGGCCCCATCGGGCAATTGAGCCAGG
This sequence comes from Chloroflexia bacterium, assembly GCA_025927935.1. The sequence continues at coordinate 117 of JAICKM010000905.1, forward strand.
CCGAGCGCTTCCACTGGCTGGTGGCTCCGCGCAGCACGATCATCCAGGTCTCCCCACCGCACTCCGGCCTCTGCACTGACCCGGCCGCCGAACTGGAGAACCTGCTCAACACAATGGTGCGTACCGCGCCGGGCGTGCCGGCAGGATAATGCGCTGTCTTGGGCTACTTATACAGGGCGTACTTGCAGTGCGCGGCGCCCATTGCGGCGCATTCGACTTCGACGACGCGCACCCGTCGCCCGACCAGAGCGTGCGCCAGGGCCGCGAACATCGTCGCTGTGCCGCAGAGGGGCGCGACGGCGCCGTGGACACCCGCGCAGACTACGCAGTGTTCGTTCGCCAGGTACCAGGCGCCCGCGTCTTCGCTGATCAGGTGCGGGGACCAACTGCGCGCGCAATAGCGGGCTATTTCCTGCACGGCCCAGGCCAGCCGCTGCTCAGCCGGCACCTGGGCTGCCTCCGCCCGCGCGGCCGCGGCCCATTGACCCTCCAGGATATATGAGGCAATAGCCACGTTGCAGTTGCGGTGAAACAGGCGTGTTAAGTCCTCACCGAGCATGTCGTAGACTACCGTGAACAACCGGACTAACTCAGCGGAAGTGCCGGCCGGGCGCCAGTCGTCAGCGGGCGGCGTTTGCAGGAAGCGCGCTAGCCCGGCGGCTTTCAGCAGGGGTTCGTATTGCTGCCCGCAAGTCGCCTGGAGTGTGCGAGTAATTTGCAAGAAGCTCTGGCCGGGGATGGGTATTGCGCCCCCGGCGTCGTGCGCCGCCGCTGGTCCGGTCTTTAATTCACTAGCCATGCAATAAACCTTTCATACAACTACTGTGCGCCAGCCTGGTCTATCCAGTGTACCTGAATGGACCCTACCTGATGCAGGGCCGGGCGGCCCCGGTACGGTGGGACCTACGTCCCCTGATACTCAGGGAGGCGCCACAGTGTCTTGTGGGGTCAATGGCGCGTGTCTTGCAGATTCCCAGAGGCGAAATGCGCCATCGTTGTAGTTGCAAGGGAGACCGCTGGATGGATGAATTGACGACGAAAGCCCGACTGCTGGAGACGATTCAGGCCGAACACACGACCTGGCACGCGCTGGTGGACACGATTGGCGAGGATCGGATGTTGTTGCCGGGGGCGGCGGGGCCGGACTGGACGTTCAAAGATGTCATCGCCCACCTGACGGGCTGGCGCGAACGCACGCTCGCTAAATTGCAGGCCGGATTGCAGCACACGCAGCCGGCGCCGCCACCGTGGCCCGCCGAGTTCGACGAGGATGACCCCGCCGGGTTGGAGCAGATCAACACCTGGATTTATAACGCCAACCGCGAGCGGCCGCTGGCCGAGGTGCTGCATGAGGCCGAGGATGCCTGGCAGCAGATGGCGGATCTGGTGCGCGCGATGCCCGAAGACGATCTGCTGGACCCGCAACGTTTCACCTGGATGGGCGGCGCGCCGCTCGGTCCCACCGTGCTCAATGCCTCGTTCGAGCACCTGCACGAGGAGCATATGCCGGCCATCCGGGCCTGGCTGGAGACGATAAAGCGCTGACCCTGGTCTCCCACCCGGCGCACCTTGACGCCGGGTGGGTCCGTGCCGTATAACAGGAGAGAGCGGACGGGCCGCTCCGCGATGAGGCTCGCGTTACGTCCGTGCTGCGGATTAATGGCTTCTACCAGCTTGCGCTCAGGGCGCGCGGCGGTAGGGGCTTTTTTCATCCCGCGCCTCCGCGCCCGCACGTTTTGGTATGGAGAATGGCGAGATGGCCCCTGGTTGGCGTGATGTTCTGGTGATTGCGCTTGGGGCGGCGGCGGGCGCCAATGCCCGCTACTGGCTGAGCAACTGGTTCGTGGCGCGGTTCGGCCCGGCGTTCCCCTGGGGCACGCTGTTCATCAATGTGAGCGGCGGCCTGGTGATCGGGCTGGTGCTGACCGTGCTCGGCCAGCGGTTGGTGGCCGATCCGACCTATCGATTGTTGCTGGTCACGGGATTCCTGGGCGCGTATACGACCTTTTCCACGTTTACATATGAGACGACCGCTCTCATCCAGCAGGGCGAGTACGTCAGCGCCGCGGGTAATGTCGCCGGGAGCGTGGGGCTGGGCCTGGCGGCGACGCTCGGCGGGATCTGGCTGGGGCGCTTGTTGGCATAGGAGGGCGTGCGATGGAGACGCCGGCCACTCCCGGCGCCGGCGCCGGGACGGCGATGCAGCAACTCACCGTGTATATTTGCGAACAGGACCACTGGCACCGGCAGCCGCTCTACCTGGCCATCCTCGAACTGGTGCGCGCGCAGGGCGGCGCGGGGGCGACCGTGCTCAAGGGCGTCGCGGGATACAGCGCGGCGGGGCGGACGATCCACACCAACAACCTGGTGGATGTGGTGCCCAATATGCCGCTGGTGATCCTGGTCGTGGACACGGCCCCGCGCATCGCCGCGCTGCTGCCGCACCTGGACGAGATGGTCGGCGCGGGCGGCGGGCTGATCACGGTCACGGACCTGGCCGTGGCGCGGCCCCTGCACCC
>JAICKM010000899.1 GCA_025927935.1 Chloroflexia bacterium
CACCAGGGCCGGAACTCCAGCGGATCGGCGGGTCCAAACAGGCTAACCACCAGGGCGCCCAGCAGCGCCGCCAGGTGCAGCGGGCCGCTGTCGATGCCGATGACGATACCCGCCTGCTGCTGCACGGCCGCCAGCGCACCGAGCGACAGCGCTTCGGCAAGACGGCAGACACTGCCCGCGCTCTGGGCGACAATGGCGGACTCGATGTCGCGGGCGTCGGGGCCGCAGACGACGAGCGGGCACACGCCGTAGCAGGCGCGCAACCGGGCGGCCAGGGTGGCCCAGCGGGCGAGCGGCCAACTTTTGAGCGGCCATCCGGCGGCGGGGTGGATGAGGATCGGATGCGGGCCGCACTTATCCCGCACTTGCGCCAGCGCCGTGGCCGCTTCGGCTTCGTCCGCCGCGGTGGGCACGAAATACCGCGGCGCCGGCATTTCCGCATCCGGGGGCCGGCGCGCGCCAAAGCAGTGCGCGGCGGCCGGCACCAGATCGCAGGCCAGGGATGCGACATGCCGCCGAGGCGGAGCCGGTAGCGCGACGGTCAGGAACGGGGCGGTGCGCGGGCAGGCATAGCCCAGGCGGACGGGGATGCCCGCCGCCGCCACCAGCGCCCCCGTCACCGGATCGTCCGGGCGGGGCAGGATGGCAAGATCGAACCGCCCCCGCAAATGAGCGGCTTCACGGGCGACGGTCTCGGGCCAGCCGGGTGGGTCGGGCCAGGCGACCAGGGGCGGGAAGGGCGCCGTATAGGTAGCGTCCACATCCGGGCAGTGGCGCGGTACGGTGGCGACTTCGCCGCTCACCAGGACGCTGATCTGCGCGTGCGGGAGCGCCCGGCGCAGCAAGGCGATGGCCGGGAGGGTCAGCAGCACGTCGCCGAGATGATCGGGACGCGCCAGCAGGATGCGCGGTCGTGGCTGCTCACCTGCCACTTCACCGCATCTCCCGCGTCTGTTCTGCGGAGTCCAGGCGATCCATGCGCGCGGCGTAAACCTGTGGCGACTCCCACACGCGCACCAGCAAGGCCGCCAGGCCCTGCCCCTGGAGGGGCGGCGCCAGGGCCTCCCAGCAATAATCGGCCACTGTTTCCGCCGTGGTATTCTTGCCCGCCAGCCCGGCCACTTCGTCGAGATTGCGGTAATGCAGCACTGCCGTCAGCGCATCCACGGCCTCCCGCAGCCGCCCGATGTCGTAGAGCACGCCGTCTGCGTTCAGTTGCTCCCCGCTGACGACCACTTCCAGGCGATAGGTATGGCCGTGCAGCCGGGTCGCCGGGCCGAAATCGCCCACCAACCGGTGGGCCGCCTCGAATTGGGCGGTGACGCCGATTTCATACATCGCGATTTCCCCATTCCTCCCCATAGGTCAGCACGACCTGCAAGGCGTCGCCGGGCCGCTCGTCGATCAGGCGGTACGCCTCCGGCGCCGCGCTGAACGGCAGCCGGTGCGAGATCAATTCAGTCAGATGCAGTTGCGGCAGCAGATCGCGGACCAGCGCCGCTCGCCGCGCCCGGTCCCAGCGCGGTGCCAGGGTCGGGTCGATGCGGCCCACCTGGGAGGATCGTAGGCGGACTCGGCCCCGATGAAAGTGCCCGCCCAGTTCGAGCGTGACCGGCTTGGTCCCGTACCAGGAGACGACCATCACCGTGCCCTCGTCGGCGACGGCGTCGATGGCCGCCTGGAGCGCCGCTCCTGCGCCGCTGGCTTCCAGCGCCACATCGGCGCCCCGCCCGCCCGTGAGGGCGCGCACCTGCGCCGGGAGATCGGCGCCCGGTTCCAGGGCTACGTCCACGCCCACCACGCGAGCCACTTCCCGGCGGCGGGCCAGCGGATCGACTCCGATGACCTGGCCCGCTCCCGCCCGGCGCAGCAATTGGGCGAGCAGCAGGCCGACTGTGCCTTGCCCGAAGACCAGCGCGGTTTCGCCCAGGCGCAACGGCATATCCAGGAGCACATTCACGGTGGCTTCCAGGTTCGCCGTGAACAGGCCGCGCAGCGGGTCCAGTCCCGCGGGCAGGCGGATGGGCATCCCGGCCGGGACCACAAACACCGTCTGGTGCGGATGATGCACGAAGACAGTATCGCCCGGCGCCGGTTCGACCACCCCCGGCCCGGCATCAATCACGCGCCCCACAGTGGCATAGCCATACTTGATTGGAAAGGCAAAGCTCCCCGCCAGCGTGGGCAGATCGAGCGGCAAGCCGGCGGGCACCTGCCCGCGATATACCAGCATCTCGGTGCCCTGGCTCAGCGCCGAGGCAATGGCGCGCACCCGCACCTCGCCCGGTCCAGGGGGCGGCATCTGCTCCTCGCGGAACTCCGGATGGCGTGGGCCGGTGAGCCAGAGCGCACGCGCAGTGAGATCGCCGGTGGCACTATTCATCGGAACCCTCTCGCTATGGTACATATCCCTTGGAGACTAGCCCACAACGCAATCATGGCCGCCACCACGCGGTGAGCAACCGCACCACCTACTACCATAACAGAACGGATGCCTCGCTGATCTCGTGCGACTGGCAGCAGGTTAATACACTGTCTCGGTTGGAGAGCGAGGAAGATTTTCGGGCGGATCTCTACCGGGAGCCACTGCGGGGGCGGGGCGGGCAAGCGTCGCTGGTTAGCGGGCAGGGCGCATGGCCGGCCGCGGGCAGCGCCAGCTTCCCGGC
>JAICKM010001112.1 GCA_025927935.1 Chloroflexia bacterium
CAGGGCGCGATCGGCCTCGTCGCGGCGGCAGCCCGGCCGCGCTGCCTGATAGTGATCGATGACCTGCAGTGGGCCGACCCGGCCAGCCTCACCCTGCTGGGCCTGCTGCTGCGCCGCCTGGACGGCGTCAGCCTGGCAGCCGCGTACCGGGCAGACGCCGGCACGGGCTTCGACCCCGCCGAGGCACTCGGCATGCCCGGTGACCAGATAACCAGCCTCACGCTCGGGCCGCTGCCAGCCGGCTTCATCAGGAGCTTGTTCAGCGACCAGGTGCTGGCCGAGGCGATTATCAGGCAGGCCGGCCGCACCCCGTTCACGGTCACCGAGGTCATCGCCGCCCTGGCCCGGCTGGGAATGATCACCCGCAACAGCGCCGGCAAGTGGCGCGTGCGGGACGGCCGCGACGCCGTGGGGGCCGCGCAGATCGCCGCCGCGGCGGTCTGGCAGGCTGCGGGAAGCCGGCTGGCCGGGCTGCCCTCCCGGTGGCGGGACATGCTGGGCCTGCTCGTGCTGCTTGGCCGCCCCGCGCCGCCGGCGCTGCTTGCCGCCGCGAGCGGCAGCGGCCAGCGCGCCGTACTGGATACCCTCAAAGGGCTGGGCAGCGCCGGACTGGCCTGTCCCGGGCCCGGGGGGTGGCGGATCGGCCACGATCCGCTGCGCCAGGCGGTCACCGCCGCCGTTAACCCCGCTGAGACAGCCCGGTTCCACGCGCTTCTCGCCGAGGCGCTTCGCCAGTGCGGCGCTGACCCGGCCGAGACTGCCGGCCACCTGGCCGCCAGCGGCGACCACGACCGCGCCGCCATGGCATATGCGGCCGCCGCCCGCAGCCAACTGGAGCGGGTTTGCGACCGGGAGGCCATACGGCTGGCGGAGGCCGGTCTCACGCTCGACCCGCCCGGCCGCGCCCGGGCAGCGCTGCTGGAAACGCGCGGAGAGGCACGCCGCCGCGCCGGGCAGCTCACCGCGGCCCGCGCCGACCTGACCGCCGCCCTGGACAGCCTCGATGATCCAGCCTTCCGGTCCCGGATACTGGCCCAGCTGGCCATCCTGGACGCCAGCGCCGCGGACGTTGCCCGCGGCAGCGAACTGGCCGCACTGGCGATCGCCGAAGCCGGGGACCAGCCCGCCATCCTGGGCCAGGCCCTGGCAGCTGGCGCGATCATCGACCTGGCCGAGGGCAACCTGGCCCGCGCCCGGCGCCGGGCGCACCGGGCAGCCCGCCTTCTGGACCAGGCCGGCGACAGCCGCGGCAGCGCCCGCCTGCTGTACTGGCGCGCGATGGAATGCTTCATCGACGGAAGGCTGCGTGACGCCACCGGCCAGCTCGACCGCCTGGCCCACCTGGCAGTAACCCCCGGCGAGGTACTGCGGCTGTGGAGCCCGCGGGCTACCCGGGGCCATGCCCTGGCCTTCCTCGGCCAGGCCGCCGACGGCCTGGCCGAGATCGAAGAGACCCTCGCGTGGGCGCGCGCCGCTCGCCACCCGGCCGTCGAGGCCGAGTGCA
>JAICKM010000220.1 GCA_025927935.1 Chloroflexia bacterium
ACACAGAGGTTCAGGCGCCGGAGATCCGGGCCTGAAGGAGCAAGCAACCGGCGGCGCCGGTCGAAATGCTAGGCCGTGCCCCGCGCGCCGTTCCCGCTCACCGCAAGGATCACAAGCGCTTTAATCGGCATCTGGACTAGCATAAAGGTTTGCATGTCGGGCCTCCTTTCCGCTAACAGGGCCAATACACACGCGCCGCCCCTCCGGCGCTCAGGGATACTGCCCCAGTGTACCGCCATCCCCATCCCGCCGGATGCGTCTCCCGGCGTATTTCCCCATCCACCGTCCGCCGGCACGGCCACGCTCATAGCGTTGTAGGGGCCGGTTTCCAACCGGCCCGCGCCCCAAACGGCTCCCGCCGCGTCCGGCCGGCTGAACGACAACCCCATCAGCTAGCGCTGCATTGTAGGGGCCGGTTTCCAACCGGCCCGCGGCTCCCCGGCGGCGACTGCTACTTGCGCTCGACCACGCGCACCGCTTTGCCCTCGCTACGCGGCACGCTGCCCGGCGGCTTGAGGTTCACACGTGCGTGGAGCGACAGCGCCGTCTGCAAGTTCCCCTCCAGGCGCCGCCGCAAAGTGTTGACCTCCTGGATGGCCGAGTCGAGTTGCTCCGCCATCACCGAACCACCCATGGTGTGAAAGAACGCCTCGCCCACTTCGGCATCCACCTCCAGGCGAGGCATACTCCCCGTGCGGTCAACGATGATCTGGTAATACGGCGCCAGTTCGGGATGCGCCAGCAGCACCCGCTCGATCTCTGAGGGGAAGACGTTCACGCCGCGGATGACCAGCATATCGTCGGTGCGGCCCTTGACCCGGCTCATCCGCCCGTGCGTGCGCCCACAGGGGCAGGGCGCGGTGGTGAAGCTGCACACATCGCCGGTGCGGTAGCGCACCAGCGGGAAGGCTTCCTTGGTCAGGCTGGTGAAGGTCAGTTCGCCCTCCTGGCCCTCCGGCACCCGCTCGCCCGTTGCCGGGTCGATGATCTCGACCAGGAAGTGGTCCTCCCACACATGCAGCCCGCTCTTGCCCTGGTAGCATTCCATCGAGACACCCGGCCCGATGATCTCGCTCAGGCCGTAGATGTCCAGCGCGGTGATTTCCAGGCGGCGCTCGATCTCGGCGCGCATCTCCTCGGTCCAGGGTTCGGCGCCAAACAGGCCATATTCCAGCTTCAGGCTGCCCGGCGCGATGCCGGTGGCCTGCAAATGGTCGGCGATGTTCAGCGCGTAGGAGGGCGTGCAGGCCAGTACGCGCGCCCCGAAGTCCTGCAACAACATCACCTGGCGGGCCGTGTTGCCGCCCGACATGGGCACGACCATGCAACCCATCTTCTCCGCGCCATAGTGGATACCCAGCCCGCCGGTGAAGAGACCGTAGCCGTAGGCGTTATGCAAGACATCGCCCGGCACGGCGCCCGCCGCGGCCAGCGACCGCGCGCAGACCTCGGCCCAGGTGTCGATGTCCTGCCGGGTGTAGCCGACCACCGTCGGCTTGCCCTTGGTGCCCGACGAGCCGTGGATGCGCACCACTTCGTTCAGCGGGCGGGCGAAGAGACCAAACGGGTAGTGCTCGCGCAGATCGCTCTTGCGCGTAAACGGGAACTTCTGCAAGTCGTCCAGGCTTTGCAGGTCGCCGGGTTTGACACCCGCGCGGGCGAAGCTCTCGTGGAAGAAGGGCACCCGCTCATAGACCATCGCCACCGTCTCGCGCAGGCGGGCGAGTTGCAAGGCGCGCAGTTGCTCCCGGGGCAGCGTTTCGACTTCCTCGTTCCAGAACATCGTCGTTCCCTCCTCTACGTGGTTAGCCGCCGCTTTTTCCCCGCATTATAGCACACCCAACAGGGAACCTCGCTCGGCAGTCGAGTGCGTCTGTTATCCGGCCAACATAGTAGCCCATGTAGGGGCCGGTTTGAAACGGGCCCGTCGCCTCAGCCAACATGCCGGGGATGGGCGGCTGTTGTCCATGTAAGGGCCGGTTTGCAACCGGCCCGCCGTCCCCGCAGATATACCTTGGATCGGCCTGTGCTGTAATAAGTAACACCGCACCCCGCTAACGGCCCGGCGGTTAGGAAGTCCATTCCATATATGCAGGGAGCCACCATGAAGATCTACGACATCTCGAACACGGTCTACTCAGGCATGGTCCACTGGCCCGACAATCCGCCGATCAAGCTGGAGCGCAGCCTGAGCTTCGACAAGGGCGATGGAGTCAACGTCTCCGATCTCAACATGGGCGTGCATACGGCCACGCACGTCGATGCGCCGATCCATTTCGTGCCCGGCCGTCCCGGCGTCGATAGCCTCGACCTCAACGTCCTGGTCGGCCCGGCCCTCGTTGTCCGCCTCGGCGACGACATCGACAACATTACGGCGGACGTGCTGGAGGCGCAGCACATCCCGCCCGGCACCACGCGCCTGCTCTTCCACACCCGCAATTCCGCCTACTGGACCGGCGACGACACCACTTTTCACGAAGACTTCGTCGCGGTGCGGCCCGACGCCGCGCAATGGCTGGTCGATCACGGCGTGCGCCTGGTGGGGGTGGACTATCTCTCCGTCGCGCCGTTCGACGACGGCCATACTCCGCACGAGATCCTGCTTGGCGCGGGCGTCATCCCGGTCGAGGGCCTGAACATGAACGGCATCGAGCCGGGGCTGTACCAACTGATCTGCCTGCCTGTCAAGCTGCGTGACTGCGACGGCGCCCCCGCCCGCGCCATCCTGATCGGCTGAGTGGCCCTTATCTAGGGAGCGCAGCGAAGAGTCTCGCCGCCCCGCCCGCGTCTAGGGAGCGCAGCGAAGAGTCTTGTCGCGCCACCGGTGTCACTCTGAGCGCAGCGAAGACTCTCGTCGCGCCACCGGTGTCACTCTGAGCGCAGCGAAGAGTCTCGTCTCGTGGGAACAAGACGAGATGCTTCACTCCGTTCAGCATGACAAGTCGGGCTATTTCTGCAACAACTGGACGAACGTATGCAGATCGGCGCTGTTCACGTCGGAGATGACCCAGTAATTCATGCCACCCTGGACCCAGTGCTCCAGGTTGTAACCCTGTTCGGTCAGGGCCTGCGGGGTCGCTGATCCGCCCTGCGTGGCGGGCCAGATGAACACGTTGATGAAATGCTTCTGCTTCTGATAGACGAGGGCGGCGACGGGCCGGTTGTCGAGGTAGTCCAGGCGCCCGCCCCAGAGCGGGAAACCCTGCGCCGCGAAATCGTTGACCGGCGGGGCGAAATCGATTTTGCCGTCGAACCACGGCTTCACCGTGTGCTGGTCGGTCGAGATCACGTCGCCCAGGTGGTTCGCCTGCAGCGAGCGCACATGCCCGGCGACCACCTCCTGCGCCAGCAGCGCATCGCCCGTGGGCGCCGAGGCGAACCGCAGCACAGCCCAACTGGCGAGCAGCAGCACGGCCACCGCCGCTACGAGGCTCAGATTGCGCCAGGGCAGGACCCACCGGATCGACCGGTCCGGCTCCGCCTTGCGTACTGATTCCCGGATGCGCTTCTGCAAGCCTACCGGCGCCGTGTAGTAGAGCGCGCCCGCCGCGGAGGCGATGGCGGTATGTAACGCCTGCTGGTTACGGTACACCCGCGTGCAGGCGGCGCAGCCTTGCAGGTGTTGCTCGATCTCCACGGCGCGGACGAGGTCCAATTCCCCGTCCACATACGCCTCGATCAAGGGTCGCGTCGTCTCACAGCTCACGTTACCGCTCCTTGCTCATCCGCGGGGCCAGCCATAGCTGCAACCGCTGGCGCGCCCGCGCCAGGCGGGACATGACGGTGCCCAGCGGCACCGCGGCGACAGCGGCGATCTCTTTATAGGACAGCCCTTCCAGATCGCGCAGCACGATCACTTCGCGAAACTCCACCGGCAGCGCCTCCAGCGCCTCGCGCAACACCTGGGCATCGGCATGCTGCATCGCCAGCCTTTCCGGGTTATCGGTCTCGCAGGCGCCGCTGTGCAATTCCTCGTCGAAAGCCGTGGTCAGATCGGTGGCGCCGCGCTGCTGCAACCACGTATAGCAGGTGTGGCGCACGATAGTCAGCAGCCAGGCGCCGCTGTCGCCGCCGCGGTAGCCGTCGAAGAATTTGAACGCGCGCAGATACGCCTCCTGCACCACGTCTTCGGCGTCCTGGTCGTTGCGCGTGAGCCAGCGAGCCAGGTTATACGCCGCGTTCAGGTGCGGCAAAACGGCCTGTTCAAACCGGGCGACTTTGGTCTGCTCTTGCAACCGTGTGCCTCTCCACCGGGCGCGGGTCGCCTGAGCCGGGCGCGCGCCGCGTATTATTGCATCGTGGACGTTGGCGGCAGGCAGCAATGAGAGCGTGAGCGGTCGCCGGCTATGGCCCGGCAATAGGCCGGTCTACCCATCCAGACTAAGAACCCGCTGGTTTTATTCCCCACATTGGCCGCGCGAGGCAAAGAACATTCATCTTCCATTGTATCACACCCGGCGGGAATAATTTCGCCGCCCCGCCGGTATAGGCGGATGTGGGCAGGACGGATAGCCCGGCCCGCGCCTCGCGGCCCAACAGTATTGATGAAAACGGAGGACAAGACAATGAAGATATGGCGCGCACTCTTAGCGCTGCTCACCCTGGCAGCCATGCTGACCCCCACCACCGGCGCCCTCGCGCAGGCGGCGGGGCCATTGGACAAGATCAACCACCTGATCGTGATTTATCAGGAGAACTGGAGCTTTGACAGCCTCTACGGCGAGTTCCCCGGCGCCAACGGCGCGGACAACGCAGGCGCCGCCGCGCAACAGGTGGACAAGAACGGGCAGCCCTACACAACGCTGCCCCAACCGATCAACAATAACTTGAAGCCCGCCGCCACCGACTCGCGCTTCCCGGCCAACTTGCCGGTGGGGCCTTTCGACATCGGCAAGTATGTGCCCGCCGACCAGAAAACCGGCGACCCCGGCGCCCGTTTCTACCAGGAGCAGTACCAGATCGACGGCGGCAAGATGGATAAGTTCGCGGCCTGGAGCACCGGCGCCGGGCTGGCGATGGGCTACTACGACGCGACCAACCTACCCGTAGGCAAACTGGCCCAGCAGTACACGCTGGCCGATAACTTCTTCCACGCGGCCTTCGGCGTCTCGTACCTCAACCACTTCTGGCTGATCAGCGGCAGCACGCCCGTCTGGCCCAACGCCCCCGCCAACCAGGTCATCCAGCTTGACGCCAACGGCAAGCTGGTCAAGGACGGCATCGTGACCCCCGACGGCTACGCCGTCAACACCGCGTTCACGGTCAACACGCCCCACCCGGCCACCATCACCGACACGACCCAGTTGCTGCCCGAGCAAACCATGCCCACCATCGGCGATCGGCTGAGCGACAAGGGCATCTCCTGGGCCTGGTACTCCGGCGGCTGGAACGACGCCATCGCCGGGCACCCCGACCCGCTCTTCCAGGCCAATCACCAGCCCTTCGCTTACTTCGCCAACTACGCCGACGGCACGCCGGGCCGCGCCGCCCATCTCAAGGACGAGACTGACTTCATGCGCGCGCTGACCACCAACGACCTGCCCGCCGTCTCGTTCATCAAACCCATCGGCGCCGACAACGAGCATCCCGGCTATGCCAACCTGCTGCAAGGCCAGCAGCACGTCGCCGACCTGGTCAGCGCCGTGCAGAACAGCCCCTACTGGGCCGACACGGCAATCGTCATCACCTACGACGAGAACGGCGGTTTCTGGGACCACGTCGCCCCGCCCAAGGGCGACCGCTGGGGGCCGGGCACGCGCGTCCCCGCCATCGTCGTCTCGCCCTTCGCCAAGAAAGGCTTCATCGACCACACGCAGTACGACACGACATCCATCCTGCGCACCATCGAACTGCGCTGGAACCTGGCCCCGCTGGGCACCCGCGATGCCGCCGCCGCCCCGCTGACCAACGCCTTCGACCCCGGCGCCCCGCTCCCCACGGGTATGCCCAACACCGGCAGCCCGGCGGATCTCAGCGCCGCGCTCTGGCTGGCCGCGGCAACGGGTCTGCTGCTCATCCTGGCCGGTCTAACTCTCTACCGGCGCCGCGCGCTACACCGCCAGTAACCTGCCCGCTATCTCGCGGAGATGCTTCGCTACTCTTGTCCTGCTGAGCGCAGCGAAGCATCTCCGTGTTTGTACCCCACTACCACCCGCTTCCCCATAGAGCCGCTGCCGTCGGATCCGCAGATACAACTTGTGCCGCTAAGCCCAGAGTGATAAAATATTAATATGAGCAGAACATACACTTATCTTGCGGCTCTCGTCGGCGTGGTATGCGGCTATTTCATCATCTCCTCATTCGTCTTTGGCAACTTCTTTTCCCGCGTGAGAACGGTGCCTAGTGACGTGGTGCAGGGCATCCTCATCGGCTTCGGACTCGCGTTTGTCACGGCCCAAATTTACGCGCGGATCAAGGCCACGAAGGTCAACGGTTGGATCACCATGTTCGGATTGGGCGAGCCCGGTAACGGCATGTTGCTGCGAGCCGCGCACGCCCAATTATTTCCCGGCCCGGTGAACGTACCGCAAGAGGCGATGTATTGGTGGACGAACGTGGATGGCGCGGGCCATACGCTCTCCGGAGAGCGCGACTACACCATGCACTTTCCGGCAGGCGGACTTCCGCCGAACAATGCATTCTGGTCGCTGACGATGGGTACTGCGAAAAATCATTTTGTGCCAAATCCGATCAATCGCTACAACGTCAGCGATCGTTCCGGCCTTGCGCAAAACCCGGACGGTTCGGTCGACATTTACATTCAGAACGCCGATCCGGCCGGTCACGAGGCGAATTGGCTGCCGGCGCCCGCGGGCAACTTCATACTCTGGCTGCGCGTGTACATACCCGGCGAGGCCATTCTCCAGGGCGAGTATACGGTGCCGCCGGTTGCCAAAGTGAGATGATGTATATGAACTACGAGCATTTGCTTATATTCGGTGGGGTCTGTGTCGCGACATGGTTCGTTGTCATCAACTTTTGGCCGCGTATGCTTCTGTACGTGTACAAGCGGGCGCTCCTCGTTAAGGGGTTCGGCGACGGTCCCATCCCGGTCAATACGCTCTATACGGAGCCTCAAAAACTCTTTGCAGAACCCCTCGCTTCGCAAACCGCATCAAGCTCGAATTTGATGACTGTCGGCGTGAACCATGACACGCTCCCTACGGTCGGCTGGCTCGATCTCTCCAGGGGACCGCAAGTCCTGCACGTCCCGGACATGGCAAATCGCTACTACAGCGTGCAATTCACTGATCCCTCGAAAAACACTAATTTCGCCTACGTCGGCAAACGCACCACGGGAACCGCGGCCGGCGACTACCTCGTGAGCGGCCCCGGCTGGAAAGGAGTCGTGCCGCAGGGAATGTCACAGATATCCGCACCGAACAATTCGGTGCTTATCATCGGCCGCGTACTCGTGGAAAGCGACAACGATCTCCCGACCGCCTATGACCTCGCTAAGCAGATACAGCTGACGCCCCTAAACCAATGACATCCCGGCAGAAAAGAAAACGTATTATGGATTGGAGTGGGCACTTACGGTGATTTGCACAGGGAAGTAGATGTTGGCAGGCGCCACAGCAAAAGGAAAGGCAGGCGCCCAAACGCCCGCCTTCCCCCACTACTCTAACTCGTCACTCGCCGTACTGACCACCGACCACCAACCACTGACCACTCGTCCCTACCACTGGCGTCGCGTGGCGGGCGAACTGTTGGAGAGGTTGTAGCCGGGGTCTTCCAGTTGCTTGAAGGCCGACTGGACGGCCACCCGGCCCGGCCCGAAGAGCCGCAGCCACAGGAAGCGCTCGCCCCAGGAGCGCCACGAGCGCCACGTGCCGCCGGGATGCTCCAGGTGCAACTGCATCTGCACCGTGGGGTCCTTGAACAGCAGCGCCGTCGGCTTGATCAGGATCGCCTCATTGGGCGCCAGGTTGCGGATGAAGACGTTGCCCGCCGCGTGGAGCAGCAACAGCCCCGGCGCCTGCGGCGTATAGAAGCGATCCATATACATGCCGACGGGGTAATGCGTCTCCGTCTCGTCGCCGTTCTTGGTGCTGAACCAGATGCCGGTGTTGAACCAATCATACGTGACCTGGTTGGTGGCGACAATGAACATGTGCTCGCGCACATCGACGGCCTGTCCCGGTTGCAGCGGCACGGCCAGCATCTCGCCCGGCGCGTCGCGCGAGAAGGCGATATGGCCCGGCCCCTGGGCCTGGGTCATGATCAGTGGCAGCCCGGAGAAAAGGCGCTTCCACCCGCCGCGCAGCGGCATCACGCCCACGGTGACGGATGGGTCCTTCCAGAGCAGCACATGGTGGGTGAAGTAGACGCTGTCGCTCGCGGCCAGGTTCATATCGGCCACGGGCACATAGGTGCCCTCGATCTGGCAGTGCGAGTTGCCGAATTGCAGCCGGGCCATGTCCTTGATGCCCGGCATCTCGTACCAGCCCGAGTTGGTGCTGACGGCCCGCACATCGACGGGCGCCCCGCAGGCCGGACAGGCCAGGTTAGTCCCGGCGCTGACCATGCCGCACCAGGGGCAGGAGTACGTCCGCTGCGATCCGCCGGTCGGGGGGATCGGCGGGGCTACGTTACCAGCCATTGCGCGATCCCTCCTCAGTCCGTGTGGTGGTGGACGTACATCGACTGCATGCCGACCCGACCGGGGCCGGTCATGCGCGCCAGGTTCATCCCGGTGCCGCCGAACAGCCCCGAAGTCAGCTTCTGCGTCTCCACATTCATCTGCACCGAGGCGTCTTTGTAGAGGAAGGCGCCCGGCTCCAGCAGGACCGACTCGCCGGGGCGCAGGTAGCGCTCGAAGACGTTGCCGTAGCCGTGCAGCAGCAGCAGGCCCGGCTGATCGGTCGTCACGAAGCGGTCCATGAACATGCCCTGCCCGCCGAGCAGGATATTGCGCAAGCCCTGGATGCGGATGTACGAGTAGGCGATATGATGCGACGCGAGGAGGAAAGCATGTTCGCGCACGTCCAGTTCCATGCCGGGGTGCAGCGGCATGACCACCAGTTCGCCGGTGGCATCGCGCGAGAAGGCAACCCGGCCCGGTCCGTGGGCGATGGTGACGATAAACGGCATCCCGGCCAGGGCGCGCTTGACGCCGCCCTGCAACGGCATCACCGTCACCGGCATGGTGTCGTCCTTCCAGAGCAGGGTGTGATGCTCGAAAAAGACGCCGTCGCCGGGCGCCAGGGTCATCTCGGCCACCGGCACGATCTCGCCCTCGACCTGGCAGGTACTGTTGCCGAAATGGATCTCGGTCATATCGCGGATGCGCGGCGCCTCGCGCCATCCCGAATCGCTGACGAGGTTACGGATGTCGAGGGGCGCGCCGCAGGCCCAGCAGGCCGTGGCCTGCGGCGGGTTCTGGCTACGGCACCATTCGCATTCGATACGTTGAACAGGCTCCATATCTCATCTCCTGAGCACCTCGGCGGCCTGGGCGGCCCA
>JAICKM010000829.1 GCA_025927935.1 Chloroflexia bacterium
GCCAGCGCTTCGCCCTGGCGGCCCAGCGCTCGGCGGCCCGTCATAGGGCTGCGCCGGGGATGTCCCGCGCGGTCAGCAGACTGCGGAGCGGGTCGAAGGAGCAGCGGTGTTCCGGGGTCGGGCCATGCTGCACGAGCGCATGCAGATGCGCGGGAGTACCGTAGCCTTTGTTTTCGTCAAAGCGGTAGGCGGGCCAGCAGGTGTGGTAGGCATCCATGAGCGCGTCACGGGCCACTTTGGCGACGATGGACGCGGCGGCGATGCTCACAGATCGTGAGTCGCCTTTGATGAGCGCCAGGTGGGGCAGGGGCAGCCGGGGCAAGCGGCAGGCATCGACGAGCACATAATCGACCGGCGCGGGCAGCGCGCGGATGGCGCGGGTCAGCGCGAGGCGGTTCGCCGCGCCCATGCCGATCTGATCGCAGAGCGCCGCCGACACCCGCCCCAGGCCCACCTGTCCCTGGCGGCGGATACAGGCATCCAACCGGCAGCGGGCGGCCGGCGTCAGTTGCTTGGAGTCGCGCACGCCGGCCAGTTCGTCCAGGCAGTCCTGGAGGGCGGCATCGGCGGCGCCCGTCGCGGCGGCAATCAGCGCGGGGGGGAAGACCACCGCCGCGGCCATGAGCGGCCCGGCCAGCGCGCCCCGTCCCACCTCATCGCACCCGGCAACGGCCCGGTATCCGGCGGCCTGGGCCGCGGCT
This sequence comes from Chloroflexia bacterium, assembly GCA_025927935.1. Next base: position 702 of record JAICKM010000829.1, read on the forward strand.
TCGTGGCTCCAATCGGGGTGCAGCGGGCCGGGGGGCGCGGGCGAGACCCCGGCGGGCGGTTTCCACGTGCGCGGCATGATCCCATCCTCTGGAAATGCGGAGCGCGCGACCCCCAGGCCGCGCGCAGACAGAACCGATCGGATCAGGCGCTCGCCTAGACGAAGCGCTTTTCCTTGATGCGTGCCGCCTTACCCGTCCGCTTGCGCAGATAGTACAGCTGTGCCCGGCGCACCAGACCGCGGCGCACGACCTCGATCTTATCGATACGCGGCGAGTTGATCATAAAGGTTCGCTCGACGCCGATCCCGTGCGACGCCACCCGGCGGACCGTGAAATTCGCTTCGATGCCGCCCGCCCGCTTGCGCATGACCACGCCTTCAAAGACCTGGATACGCTCCCTGGTGCCTTCGACGACCTTAGCATGCACACGCACAGTATCGCCCGACCCGAACTGCGGGATGTCGGTGCGCAACTGCGACTGCGTCACACTCCTTAATAATTCGTTCATGCCCTGGACTCCTATAAATGATATACGTGCTAAGGCGCCGGCAAAGGGCGCGACGTTTAGTATACCATACCCGTTCCAAAGGTGCAAGTGACACGTGGCCCGGAAAGCCCGTGCCCTGGGGATCAGAGGCTCCGATTTTGCCCGATCCCCCGGCCCGGCGCGGCTTCGATGAAATGCTCCGGATACGGCTTGCGTATATATTCCAGTCAAGTATACCAGATTACCGGCCAGGGCACTGTTCTTGCGCTCCGGCAGGGGCGCAACACGAACAGGGAGATCTTCTATGCAAACCCCCAGGGAACCCGGCGAACCGGAAGAGTGGGAAACGCCCGGACCGGACATCCCGGCGGATGTCTGGCGCGATGTGCGGAGCCTGTCCACGCCGCCGGCTGGCGCCGACCCGTATGTGCTGGCCCCGCCGCCCGCGGCCGCCGGACGCCCGGTCCGCGCCGTCATGGGCCGCACCACCGATGCCGTGCTTGCGGGACTGGCCCACGGCGCCATCATTTTCGGCTTCTTCGGCGTTGGCTTCCTGCTGTCGCTGGCCTTCAACCTCGTGCTTTGGCTCTACTCCCGGCGCTCGCCTTATGTTGCCTATCATGCGCAACAGGCCGGGTGCTACCAGTGCTTTGTCGTCGTGTTCAATATCGTCTATCTCCTGGTGTTCTTCCTCTGCTGGGGGTTCTATATGGCCTTTCCCCGGTGGGAGTTCATGGGCTGGATCACGACGATCCTCTTTTTCGCGGGGGTGGTCTGGTTCGTCTTCAGCATCCTCTTTGGCGTCTGGGCGGCGATCCGCGTCTTCCTGGGCAAACCGTTCGCCTACCCGGTGTTCGGGCGGATGGCCGCCCGCGGGAACACCGAGAGGGGCTGAATCTCCGCCGCCGGTTCGCTCGCTATGGTATAATTATGAGACGATCTCTAGTTATCACCCCGGCGTAGCGTGATAGACCGGGACGCGGCCCCATCGCGGTTGCCGCATTGTTCAGGACATTCTTATGACGACCACTGCCCCGCCGCCCAGTGCCACCCCGCGCGGGTCGGGCGGCACGCGCGACCAACTGGTGCGCGCGTTACAAGGGAACTGGCGCCGGGAGATGGACGGCGCCCGGACCTATCGCGAACTGGCGGCCAAAGAGGCGGATCAGAGCCGCGCCGATGTCTTGCGCCGCCTGGCCGATGCCGAGGAACGGCACGCCGAGCGCTGCGCCGCGCGCCTGCACGAACTCGGCGCCCCAGTGCCGGTCGAATATCGCACCGCGCTGGACCGCATGAAAGCCTGGGTGCGCCAGAGCGTCGGTACCGATGCCGCATTGCGCCAACTGGAGAACGACGAGCGCAAGCACGTCGCCGATTATAACGCCCAGATGCGCGCCATCCCCGACACGCAGTTCCACGCCATGTTGAACGAGATGCAAGCCGAGGAGCAGGTCCACAGCAAGGTCCTCTACTCGATGGGCCGCCAGGCCGGGCCGCGCAACGCGCTCGATGCCCTGCTGCACCGCGAACGCTGGCATGTGCAGGGGGGCGGCTGGCTAGGCGATGCGATCTACGGCGCCAATGACGGCCTGGGCGCGGTGTTCGGCATCGTGTCCGGCGTGGCCGGGGCAACGGCGGGCGGCTCCGCCGTCCTGGTGGCCGGGCTGGCCGGCATGATCGCCAGCGCCCTCTCGATGGGGTCGGGCGCCTATCTGGCGACCAAGTCGGAGCGCGAGGTCTACGAGGCCGAGATCGCCCGCGAGCGCGGCGAGATCGAGAC
>JAICKM010000674.1 GCA_025927935.1 Chloroflexia bacterium
CCCGACGATGCGGCCCAGGCCCGCTTGCTGGCCGATGCCTTTGGGCCGCACCCGCGTTTCGAGATCTTCCTGGCCGAGGTAGCCGGGCAGGTGGTGGGCTATGCGTTTGTCTTCGAGACCTACTCGACGTTCCTGGCCCTGCCCACGCTCTATCTGGAGGATCTGTTCGTGCTGCCGGAGTATCGCGGGCAGCGGATCGGCTATGCACTGATGCAGTTCTGCGCCCGCGAGGCCGTGCGGCGGGGCTGCGGGCGGCTCGACTGGATGGTGCTGGACTGGAATACGCAGGCCATCGCCTTTTACGACCGGCTGGGCGGGCGGCCAATGGACGATTGGCGGCTCTACCGGCTGGATGGCGCGGCCCTCGCCGCGCTGGGCGGCGCGTCGTAGCGTGCGCTTATCCCGGCCTTGTAAGCCGGGACGGTTGGCGGCTAGGGCAGCGGGACGCCGGGCGGGGTCCGTGATCCCACTGGGGAGGTGAGGATGAAGAACTACCTGATGGATATGGATGGCGTGATCGTGCGCGGTAGCGAACCCGTGCCGGGGGCGCCGGAGTTCATCGCCCGCTTGCGGGACCGGGGGGCGCGGTTCCTCGTGCTGACCAACAACTCGATCTATGCCCCGCGCGACCTGGCGAACCGCTTGCGCTATCTGGGTATCGAGGTGCCCGACGACGCGATCTATACGTCGGCCATCGCCACCGCGCGTTTCCTGCATTCCCAGCGGCCCAACGGAACTGCCTATGTGATCGGCGAGGCCGGGCTGACCACGGCACTGCACGACGTGGGTTATGTGCTGACCGAGCACGAGCCGGAGTACGTCGTGCTCGGCGAAACGACGGCCTACAGCTTCGAGCGCATCACCCGCGGCGTGCGGCTGATCCTGGCCGGGGCGCGCTTCATCGCCACCAACCCCGACGCCAACGGCCCGGCGGAAGGCGGCATTGCCCCGGCCACCGGCGCGGTGGCCGCACTCATCGAGCGGGCGACGAGCGTGGCGCCATATTACGTGGGCAAGCCCAATCCGCTCATGGTACGCACGGCCCTGCGCACCATCGACGCGCACTCGGAAGAAACGGTGATGATCGGCGACCGCATGGACACGGACATCATAATGGGCATCGAAAGCGGCCTGGAGACGATCCTGGTGCTGACCGGCGTCACCACCCGCGCGGCGGTGGCCCGCTTTCCCTACCAGCCGACGCGCGTGGTCGAGTCGGTGGCCGATCTGGAACCGTAGGGTCAGGGCACGTTGGGCGGCGGGCTGTAGTCCCAGATGTTGTCGATCTGCAACACTTGCGCGGCGGCCAGTTTGAAGGGCAGCGGCCAGACCACGCTGGTATCGGCGCTGCCACTCGCGGGCACGTTCACCGAGCCGACCCCATAGTCCTGCGTGTTCAAGGGCGCGTCCTTGTAATAAATGCGGACGACCACCTGGTGGGCCGTTTTGTCCGCGTTCTGCACGGTAATGCCGACGCGCGTGGCGTCTTTGCCGGCGTCCGTGGTGGTGCCCTGATCCTGGATTTGCACCTGGATCAGGGGCCGGATGGCGGCGAACTGCGCGTTCTGGGCGGTCGCCGTGGATTGCTGGTCCGCCGAATAGGTCGCGGCCAGAGGTTCACGCGCCGTCACGGTGGCGTTATCGGCGGTGATGGCCGTGGCGGTGGCCGGGCCGTTGGGACCGGTGTTGCCCAGGTCGCACGCCGTCGCGGCGAGGAGCAGGAGTCCGGCGATCAAAAGGAGCAGAGATCGGCGCATCAAACAGAGCCTCCCAGACGTGATGAGCGCCGCAGCCGCCCGGCGCCTGGCCTATTATAGCACGGCAGAGCCGGCTTGCCCATGCCGGACGGTGGCCCTCCTGGCGCCCCCGCGCTATAATGCGATCCAGTAGCGCGAGACCTCCTCGCCGGTGTCGGGGGCACTGATGCGGTTCTCCAGCCGCCCGCCGTTCTTCTCAATAGTGCGCGCGGAGGCGATATTGGCGGTGTCGCAGGTGAGGAGTATATGGGTCAGCCCGGCGCCCCGTGCCCGCTCCAGCGTGAGCGCGAGCAGGCGGGTGCCGTAGCCTTGGCGGCGCGCGCTGGGGCGGATGTCGTACCCGATATGCCCGCCGATCTGTGCGGTCCGCGCCGTGAGTTCGTAGCGCAGGCGGCTGCCGCCGAGGACGGTGTGACCATTACGCACCAGCCAGAAGATGCTCTCCGGCACGCGATCCGGGCGCGCCGGATTGCCGGCGCGCAGCGACTCGATCCAGCGCACATAGGCGGGGAAATCTGTGCGGATCTGATCGCGGTAATGCTGGTAGCTCTCTTCCCCCGCGAGCCGGAACTCCTCGACCATGGCCTGGAATTCGGTAGCTAGGCTGGTAGTTGGCTCGATGAGGGTCACGGAATCGGCGTCCATGGTACCTCCGATGGGGCCGAACTTAGCAGTCGCACCAGGGTACGAAGCCCTTCTGGACTGGATAGCTGCCACCGCATTTGGGGCAGACGCGCCCTTCGCCTGTGGATGGGGCGGATTCGGGCGGCGATGCGGTGAACATAGGGTACCAGCTTCTAGCGCAACGGTCGGGCAGCAACCGGGTGGGCGAACTTGCTTATGATAGCACGAGTTTCGTCCATCTGCAAATAGCAAATACGTCCTATGTGCGCGTGGGGGGCATCGCGTCTCCCGCGCTTGCGGCCCGGCGGAGCCGGCGGCGCGCCGGAGATCCGGGCAGAAACCGCGAACCCGTCTCCAGGGGGAAGACGGGTTCGCTGCCGCGAGGGTAAATGCGGGGTGGGACAGGGGAGAGGTACGGCCGGACTCGCCTAGCCGTGCCGGGGTGTCAGGTGCAGGTAGGGCGCGGGCCGGCGGGGGGCGGGCGCGGTAGTCGCCCGGTGCCTTGCCGGAGTGCGCGCATGGCCCGTGGCGCCGGGGCGGTCTGGTAAGCCGGCGGGGCCGGTCGCAGCCGACCCGGTCCTGGGCGCGCTGCTCGGAGCCGCCAAGTGCCCTTGGCCGCCGCTCAACACCGCCTCGATGCGGGTGAAGAGTTCGCCGGGGCTGAACGGCGTGACGAGGTACTCGTCGGCTTCCAGCCCTTGCTGCTTGACTTCCGCCAACTCGGCCCCGCGCGCGGCCAGGACAATGACCGGTGCGCGCGACACGTCGCGGATCTGCCGGAGCAGCGTCCACCCCCCGTTGTCACGCAGGTGGAGATCCAGCAAGGTCAGGTCGGGCGCTTCCTGAATGAAGTGCCGCAACCCCGTGGCGGCGTCGGTGGCGGTGAGGACGCGAACGCCGGGCCGCGCATATGCCAGGCCAATAGTAATCGCCTCGATCAGTCCGCGTTCTTCCGCTATAATTAGTATCTTCATTGCCGGCCTCCTTTCCTGAATGTATCCCCGTTGTCGGCTTGATGTGCCCAGGTCCAGAGCGCTTGCGCGTACTCTGGACCTGGGCGTTTTGTTTTGTAGGCGCCTACCGGACGGCGGCGCTGCCGGGCTTGAGGGTGGGGGTGGGGCGTACTGCGTGGTGCGTGCGCTCGCTGAGCACCTTCTTGAGATACGGCAGGACAACCGTGTCCAGCCCGTAGAAGCTCACACCCAAGCCGCCGAAGACCAGCGCCACTTCCATGGTCAGCATGTAGCCGTTGGCGCTGGTGCTGCCCGCCAGCAGGAAGGCCAGGTTCATGACGCCGCCCCAGAAGGCCGCCCACTTGGTGAACAGACCGACCAGCAGGGCCAGGCCGACCAAAACCTCGCCGTAGGCGACCAGGTAGCTGAACAGGTGCTCGTTGGGCAGGGCGAAATTCTTGATGAAATCGGCATACCAGCCGAAGACGGCGGGGTGGTCGCCGCCGGCCTTGGCGACGGCGCCGGCCAGGAAGCCATGAATGCCGGCGGGGACTTTATCGCCGACCCAGGCGGCTTGCTGGATCTTTTCGAGACCGGCGGAGAGCCACTCATAGGCGAGC
>JAICKM010000442.1 GCA_025927935.1 Chloroflexia bacterium
CGGCGCCTGCGCCGTGGCTAGACCCGGCAAAGACGCGCAGAGCGCGAAGAACAGGGCCGGCATCCGCCGTCTTCGCGCTCTACGTTCTGTCTCCAGGACTTGTGCGGCCTACCGGCTCAGGGCAGGGGATTCCAGCGCAGGGCCAGGGCCAGGGCCAGAGCGACCAGCAGGGCGCCGCCCGCCGCGAACACCACGCTGATTTCGGTGACTTCGTGCTTGGTGATCAGCGACGTGGGCAGGCTCTGGAACACCTTCAGCAGTTCGCTCGCGCTCGACGCCGCGTAATAGCGACCGCCGGTCATGTCGGCGATCTGCTTCAGCGTATCCTCGTCGATGCCGCGGCGGAACCCGCGCCCCCCAAACTGCCCGCCGCCCCGGCCCCCGCCGAAGCCGCCCGGATCGGCGAACTGCGGCGATCCGTTCTCGGTACCGAACCCGATGGTGTAGACGCGCAGGCCGCGATCCGCCGCCTGCTGCGCCGCCTCCAGCGGCGGCATGCCGGTCGTCGCCACGCCGTCGGTGAGCAGGACGATGATGTCCGGCGCATAGGCGCCCTTCGCCACGGGCGGGATCTGGCTCTCGCGGGCGGAGTCGGCCACGCTCGGCGCGACGTTCGTGTCGATCTCGGCGATGGCGTCGATGGCTTTGAGAATGCCGCTACCGATGGCCGTGGCTCGGCCCGTGGTGAGACTCTCGATGGCGCCCTGTAGCGCTTCCTGATCGCCGGTGGGTTGCTGGATCAACTCCGCGTATCCGGCGAACGCGACGACGCCGATCTGGGTGCCGGGGCGCTGGCTTTGAATGAACGACAGGGCCGCCGCCTGTGCCGCCTGGAGGCGGCTGGGCGGAATATCGTTCTGGCGCATGCTGCCGGAGACATCGAGCGCGAGCAGGATGGTCGCCTGGCCCGTGGGCACGCTCACGATCTGCACCGGGCGGGCCAGGGCGACACTCAGGCTGGTGAGCGCGAGGAGGAACAGGGCGAAGGGTACATGGCGCCGCCACCGCGAAGAGCGTGGCAGCGCCGCGCGCACCAGCGACAGGCTGGAGTAGCGCAAGGCCCCCCGCCGCCGCCGCAGCGCCCAGATATAGGCCGCGATCAGCAGCGGCACCAGGCCCAGCAGCAGCAAGAAGCCCGGCCAAAGAAAGCTCATCGACTACCTCCAGGGCGCCCGCCGCCTGCGCGCTCCGGCTCAGGGCACACGGCCCAGCCATAGGAGCGACAGCGTCCCGCCGAGCAGCAGGGCGAGTATCCCCGCGCCCGCGAACAGCGCCGTGACTTCCGTCTGTTGCGGCTTGATCACCAGCTCCGGATCGAGATTATCGTAAATCGACTGTAGTTCGTTTTCGTTCTCGGCGTTGTAATAGGCGCCTCCGGTAATTTGCGCGATCTGCTGCAAGGTCGCTTCGTCGAGCCGCGACCGCACGGTGAAGCCGTCGAGTTTCAGTGTCGCGCCCGCGGTGCTGCCGATGCCGACGGTGTAGATGCGGATGCCGCGGTCGGCGGCTTGCTGCGCCGCTTGCAGCGGGTCGGGCTGCACGGTGTTCTCGCCATCGGTGAGCAGCACGATCACGGCGGACGTGTGGCTGCCTTTCGGCACGGGCGGCGGGGTTGGCGCGGGCGTGCTGCGCGGGTTAGCCAGGGTCAGCGGGCCGCTGCTGCCCAGGGCGATCGCGTTGAGCGACGCCTGGATGCCGCGGGCCAGCGAGGTGCCGCGCTGCGGCGCGAGGCGGTTGATGGCGGCTACGACGGGGACGGGGTCATTGGTCGGCGCCTGCACGGCGAAGCCGGAATCGCTGAACGAGACGACCCCGATCTGCACGGTGGCCGGCTGGCGCTCGACAAACGCGCGGGCCGCCGCCTTCGCCGCGTCCATGCGGCTCGGCTTCATATCGTCGGCGGCCATGCTGCCCGACACATCGAAGGCCAGCAGCACCGTGCCTTCGATGCGCGGCAGGCTGACCAGCGCCTGGGGCCGGGCCAGCGCCACGATGAGGATCAGCAGGGCCAGCAGAAAGAACACCGCCGGGATGTGACGGCGCGCGCCCAACCGGCGCGCGCCGCTCCCCAGCACCAGGCCCGGATTGCCGTACCCCGCGACCAACTGTCGTCGCCGTTGTTGCAGGCGGAGGTACACCACCACGAACGGTGGGATCAGCACCAGCAAGACCAGCATCGCGGGCCAGATGAATGACATACGCACGTCCATTTCCGCTGGAACGCCCCAGGGCCGGCGGCCCCGGCGGCGTCCCCCCGCCGCGCTCTACACGTGTTGGCGGCGTTGCTGTCGTAAAGTCGCAAAGCGCACGATGGCGCGGACCAGGTCTTCGTCGGTTGAGAGGGTCAGGGTATCGACGCCGGCCCGCTTGAACGTCTCCTGTAACGCCGCTTCGCGCCGCCGCCCTTCTTCCTCGAACCGCTTGCGGAACGTCTTGTCGCGGGTGTCCACATAAAGTTGTTCGCCGGTTTCGGCATCCTCCAGGATGAGCGGCCCCGCGTCGGGCAACTCCATTTCGCGGGGATCCCACAGGCGGATGGCGATAACCTCGTGCCGCTGGTTGAGCAAGCGCAGGGCGCGGTCCCAGCCCGGCGCGCTGATGAAATCCGAGACGATAAAGACCAGCGTGCGACGCCGGATGGCGTACAGCCCCGCTTCGATCAGCGGGCTAAGGTCGGTGAACGGCGCGCGCGGCAACTGCGGCTGCTTCAACAGGTCGTTGATCAGGCGCAGCACATGCAGGCGCCCGCTCGCCGCCGGGATCGTCTTTTCGACCCGGCCGCCGTAGAAGATCGCCCCGACGCGATTGCCGTGGCGCGTGAGCAAGCGCGCCAGCGTCGCCACGCAATCGATCAGTACGGCCCGCTTCAGGCTCTGCGCGCTGCCGAAGTCCATGGACGGGCTGAGGTCGAGCAGAAACCAGGCGGTAACCTCGCGGTCCTCGACATATTGGCGGATGTAGGGCGTTGCCAGCCGCGCGGTGACGTTCCAATCGATATAGCGCACGTCATCGCCCGGCTGGTATTCGCGCAGATCGGCGAAATCGACCCCGTAGCCGTAAAACAGGCTGCGGTAGTCGCCTTGCAGCAAGCCATCCAGGTGGCGGATGACCTGCCAGTCGAGCCGTTGCAGGATGCGCTCAGGCGTGCGCGCGGCTGTTGGCGTATTCATGGAGGGGCACCTGCGGCACGGGTATACGGTCGAGAATCTTGGTCAACAGGTCGTCGCTGCTCAGGTTGTCGGACAGCGCCTCATACGACAGCACGATGCGATGCCGCAGCACATCGCGGACCATGTCCTGCGCGTCTTGCGGCAGAGCATAGGTCCGCCCGCGCACAAAGGCGAGCGCCCGCGCCGCGCGGACAATATTGATCGAGGCGCGCGGGCTGGCCCCGAACATGATATAGGGCTGCAATTCTTTCAAGCCGATCGCTTTCGGCGACCGGGTCGCGCTCACGATGTGGATGGCGTATTGGATCAGCGCGGGGTCCACGTACACTTTGTCGGCGGCCTGTTGCAAGTCCAGCAACTGGTCGGTGGTCAGCACTTTTTGCACCCCTTCGAGGAAGCCGGTCATGCGCTCGACGATGACGAATTCCTCGTTCGGGCTGGGATAGCCGACCAGCACCTTGAGCATGAAGCGGTCAACCTGGGCTTCGGGCAGGGCATAGGTGCCTTCGGTCTCGATGGGGTTCTGCGTCGCCAGCACGAGGAAAGGGTTGGGCACCTTGAACGTGTCGGTGCCGATGGTCACCTGGTGTTCCTGCATCACTTCGAGCAGGGCGCTTTGCACTTTGGCCGGCGCGCGGTTGATCTCGTCGGCCAGCAGGAGGTTGGTGAAGACCGGGCCGAGCGAGGTGTTGAACTCGCCGGTCTTCTGATTGTAGATGCGCGTGCCGATCAAATCGGCGGGCACCAGGTCGGGCGTGAACTGGATGCGCTTGAACTCGCCGCCAATCGCTTCGGCCAGCGTCTTGATCGCCATCGTCTTTGCCAGGCCCGGCACGCCTTCGACCAGGATGTGCCCGCGCGCCAGCAAGGCGACGACCAGGGACTCCAGCAGATGATCCTGGCCGACGATCACCTTCTTGACTTCGTAGAGCACCCGTTCCATCGGCAAGCCGAGTTTGGAATTGGTCCGCTGATCCATGCGCCAGTCTCCTTAGCTGCCATGCCGGTCGCCCGGCCTCTGCCGTCTAGTACTGCGGGGCGCCCGCCGCGCCGCCCGCCGTGGTAATCGGCACGGCGAACCCGACCCCCACGAAGAAGTTCTGGGCGGTCGGGTTGACCAGCCCGGTGACGATGCCGATCACCTCGCCGTAGCGATTCAGCAGCGGGCCGCCCGAATTGCCGGGATTGACGGCGGCGTCGATCTGAATCAGGTCCTGGAGTTTGTACTGGCTTTCCACGGGCTGGAACGACCGCCCGAACCCGGAGATGACGCCCGCGCTCATCGAGCTGTACAGGCCGAAGGGATTGCCGACGACAAACGCCTCGTCGCCCACGCGCATGGCGCCCGGATTGCCGAGCGTGGCCGGCACGAGTTGGGCCGGGGGCTTGGCCGCCTGTAGCACGGCGATGTCCTGCTCCGGTTGCTTCGTCGTGACCTGCCCCGGCGATTGGCTGCCGTCGGCAAAGGTGAGCTGGATCTCGGTGGCCTGCGTGACCACGTGCAGGCTGGTCAGGATGTCGCCCTGGTCGTTAATGATGACGCCACTGCCCAGATCCTGCTCCGGCTTGCCGTCCTTGCCGGTGATTTGCGCCTGGACCAGCACGAGCGAGGGCTGAATTACCTGGTAGACCTGCTCGGAAAAGGGCGGGGCCGGGGTGACCGAGGCGATAGCTTTGGCGATGGAGTCGGTCACGTCGTGCTGGGTCAGCGGTGGGGGCGGGGGGAAGAGCACCTGATAGAGCAGCAAGGCGGCGAAGGCGGCGGCCACCCCGGCCACAAACAGCCCCGCGCGCACGGCCCCGGCCCGCAGGCGTGGCAGGCGTGCCTGCACCCGCTCCCAGAGGGTGAGCGCCCGTTCGCGCACGGTCGGCCCCTCGGCGTCGGGATCCGGCTCCATTTGCAGCCCGAACGGATCGGGTAAGTCCAGCCTACTCTGAGGGTCAGGGCGCATCGGATTCGATCCCCTCAAGTATCCCGGCGCGAGCGCCGCACAACCGGCCCGGTAGCGCGGGCCGGGATCCATGACGGCAAGGGCACGCGCAGGTACCTGATTTGCCGCCGATCACACTACCCATTTTGTATCCTTTCCGGCAACCTGTCAATACCGGCCCGGAAGGGGTTTGCCTGCGAAGTGCGCTTCCGCCTATCATAGCAGACCAACCCTAACAAACACGTCAGAAAAGAGTAAGAGTTGACGCAGAATTGCGCCGGGCGGGCACCCGGCCCGTGAACGGGCGGGCAACGCGCACGAAGCCCGCCTGCGCGGCCTCATGTTGTAGCTTCTTTGACGGCGGCGAGCGGCTCGCCGGCTCCTCTGCGGCCCAGGTCGGTGTGCCCACGGGGGCGACGCTGAGCCGGGTGAGGGCCTGCTCCACGGCACGATAGAGCGGCAATGTGGTACGATAGAGTCGAGACGCCATAGGAATCTTCCGCTAAATGGGTGTATCGGGGCATAGACCAATATAGGGGCAAAACAGAGACAGCAGCAAGATCGGCTGTAGCCGCTTAGAGGGCGCTTTTATATGGCAGCAAGTCGCTTCACGGGCAAAGTCGTCGCGGGGGCATCGAGGTCGCTGGACGGCTTTATCAACGACCGCAACGGCAACATCGGCCCGCTCTACCCCGATTTCGAGGCGTACCGGGTGAGCGCGCTGGTGCAGCGGGCGATCCGCACCACCGGGGCGGTCGTGCTGGGGCGCGGCGCCTAAACGGCTGCGGGATCTCCTGTCAGACCGCCGATGGCGGCAGGGGGCGATGCAGCAGCAAGAAGCCACCGGGGTTTACCCCGTGTGGTAGGTCACCACCGCTTGCATCACGCAAGCAGAACCGCGCGGCTGGGCCGCGTCAGGAA
>JAICKM010001106.1 GCA_025927935.1 Chloroflexia bacterium
CCACGCGGGGCGCGCTGGTCCAGCAGGCCAACGCCGTCGAGTCGCTGAGCAACGTCGACGTGCTTTGCCTGGACAAGACCGGCACGCTGACCGCCAACCGCATCAATCTGCACGCGCTCTACCCGATGGGCCTGAGCGAACTCGAATTACGCGGCCTCCTGGGCGACTACGCGGCCAGCACCCGCGACGGCAACCGCACCAACGACGCGATTGTAGAGGCGACCACAGGCCGGCCCCGCCAGGTGCGCGAGGCGGTGCCCTTCTCCTCGGCGCGCAAGTGGAGCGCCCTGGCCTTCGACGACCCGGCGCTGCGCGGCGTCTATGTGCTGGGCGCGCCCGAAATGATGGCCCCCGCGGTGCGCGTGGATGCTGAGATGGAGGCCCGCATGGCCGCCGCGACCGCCGAGGGTATGCGCGTGCTGCTGTTCGCCTACCGCACCGATCTGGTCCCGCTACAGGACGCCGCCGAGCAGCCGCAACTGCCCGCGGATCTGACCCCGCTGGGTGTGCTGGTCTTCAGCGATGAGCTACGTCCGGAGGCCAAGGCCACGCTGACCGGCTTCGCCCAGGCGGGCATCAAGTTGAAGATCATCTCCGGCGACAACCCGTACACCGGTGCGGCGCTGGCGAAGCAGGCTGGGCTTGGCCCCGACATTCGCGTGGTGGCCGGCCCCGACCTGGCCGCCATGGACGACGCACAGTTCGCCCAGGTGGCCGAGGACACCACCGTCTTTGGCCGTATCACGCCGCAGCAGAAAGAGCGGCTGGTGGAGGCGTTGCGCGGGCGCGGCCACTATGTCGCCATGATCGGCGACGGTGTCAACGACGTGCTCTCGCTCAAGCAGGCCGACCTGGGCATCGCCATGGAGAGCGGCAGCCAGGCGACCCGCGGCGTGGCCGACATCGTGCTGCTGCAAGACTCGTTCGCCGCGCTGCCCGCCGCGTTCCAGGAGGGCCAGCGCATCCGCAACGGCATGCTCGACATCATGAAGCTGTTCATGACGCGCGTGCTCTACATGGCGCTGCTGATCGTCGCCACGGGCATCGTCGGGCCGGAGTTCCCCTTCACGCCGCGGCAAAGCTCCATCCTGGTGCTGCTGACGGTCGGCATCCCGACGCTGGCGCTGACCGTCTGGGCGCAACCGGGCGCGCAACCGCGGCGCCGGGGGCTGGTGCGTTCGCTGCTTGGCTTTGTGCTGCCCGCCATGGCCTCGCTGGGCCTGGTGGCCGCGGGCATCTACCTGGGCTACTTCGTCACGAACCTGCTGGCGATGAAGGCGGCTAACCCGTTCCTGAGCGACAGCACCATCTACGCGCAGATCTTACCCGCGGCGCGCACCGCGCTGATTACCGTGACGGTGATGTGCGGGTTGCAGTTGATGCTGTTCGCCAAGCCGCCGAGCGCGGCCTGGGTGGGCGGCAGCCCGCTCAGCGGCGACCGCCGCCCGGCGTTGCTGGCCCTGGCGCTGTTCGGGGTCTACGGCCTGGTGCTGGTGGTGCCCGCGCTGCGCGACATGTTCGAGCTGGCCCC
>JAICKM010001089.1 GCA_025927935.1 Chloroflexia bacterium
ACGAACCCCGGCCCGGCGCCCGCTCTACGGATGGCGCCGGGCCGGGACGTTTGCGTAGGGGGATTCGGCCCGCTCCGCCGCCGGGGAACCGGGCGGGGCGGACGCGGTGCCGGCCAGGCGCCGCAGCGCGCGCCGGGTGCGCGCGAAGGCGGCGGGACCGAGGGCCGCCCGGATGCACAGCCCCACCTTCTCTTTCGTCCGGTAGCCGGGGTCCAGGGCCAGGGCCAGCAGGGCCAGGGGGAGCGCGATCCCGTGCCGGTCCGGCTGATCGGCCAGCGCCGCGGCCATATAGAAGCAGCTCATGCTTTGCCCCGCGGCCCACAGGTAGGCCCGGCGCGCCAGGGGCCGCACCTCGCCCAGGTAGCGGCGGCGGATCGCCTGGTTCGACCGGTGCCGCTCCTCGACCTTGCCCGCCGTCAGGCTGCCCCAATGTTGCGTGAAGTCGATCAGCGGCGCGTCGATGACCCCGACCCGGTAGGCGCGGGCGAGGCGGATCCACATCTCCCAGTCCTGGCCCAGCGGCAGGCCCTCGTCGAACCCGCCCAGCCGCACGAAGCAGGCCCGCCGGACCAGCACCAGTGAGGGATTGCCGATGATGTTCTCGATAAGGATGCGCGGATAGAGGCGGGCGGCGCGGACAGGGCGGCGCCGCACCTGCACCGGCGCCCGGCCCGACCCGAAGACCTGCCACTCGCCACCCGTGACCAGCCCGGCGGCGGGATAGCGGCGCAGGTGCGTGAGCTGGCGGGCCAGTTTGTCGGGCAGCCAGCGGTCGTCGGCGTCGAGGAAGGCGATGAGATCGCCACGCGTTTCGCGGATGCCCCGGTTGCGCGCCGCGCCCGCCCCGGCGTTGGCCTGGCGGATATAGCGCACCCCCTGCGCGGCGTAGCGCGCCACGACCGCCGCGGTGCCGTCGGTCGAACCGTCGTCCACAACCACGATCTCGTCCGGGCGCACCGTTTGCCGCAAGACGCTCTCAATCGCGGCGGCGACGAACCGCTCGTAATTGTAGGTCGTGATGACGACGCTCACGCGCGGTGGTATGGTTAGGTTCTGCATGGTTGAAAGAGTCCCAGGGCGCCCACCGGGCGATCCGCCCATCTCTTCCGCGCATCCGGCCCGATCCGCTTCAAACGGACGACCCCCGGCCACCCCCGCCCAGCGGGAGTCACCGCGCGCATGGCGGCGCCCCCCCGGAAAACGCGGCGTCCTTACGGATCGCTGGGGGCAGGACGTGGGCAAGGGCGAGCGGGCAGAAGCGTGGGTTGTCAACGGTCGTGCTGGGCGCGCAGCGGCGCGTAGTACATTGCGGGCCAGTCAAGGGTCTGGGCCAATCCCGGCGGCTGGTTGTGCCCGGCAGCCAACCACTGCCCGGCCCACCCCGGTCGCACCACGGGCGCGGCATGCCGCCCGTCATGCCTGTGCAGTATACCACAGGCGGGCGGCGTCCGATCGGCCCCCGCGTGATCCTCGTATTCGAGCATCCCTATTATGCCGGGCAAATGTTAAAAGGCGATTAGGGATCTGTGCTAAATAGCTAGCAATACTGCAAACATCCGCCCAACCTAACCCTCCGGCCCCTCTTCCCGCGGCGGGACGGGGCAATGCTGACTCCCCTCCC
>JAICKM010001053.1 GCA_025927935.1 Chloroflexia bacterium
GACGGCGGCCTGACCTGGCGACAGCCCCGCGCCGGACTCGATCGCCACTATGGCTGGGCCTGCGCCGCCGACCCGGCTGATCCCCAGATCTGGTACGCCGCGCTGGCCGCCGGCGCGTTCCAGGCGCACGGCAGCGGCAATGCGCAGGCGGCCATCTTCCGGGCACGTGGGGCGGCCGGCTGGGAAAAGCTGGCCGGCGGCCTGCCCCAGCCGATCCCGTACATGCCCTACGCGCTGCTCACGGACCCCGCCGCGCCCGGCCACCTCTACGCGGGTCTGAGCAACGGCGACATCTGGCACACCGCCGACCATGGCGACACCTGGACCCAACTCCCGCTCAACCTGACGGCGATCCATCGCACGTTGATTATGCTGCCGGGTTAGCGTGGAACTACGTAGCGTATTCGCTCACTAGAAAGCGGAGGATGCGCCATGCGTGAGTTGCCGGTGGATTTTGAAGAATTGGCGGCGGCGATGGAAGACCATACGGGCGAAACGCAGTGGTATCTGGACCTGGAAACGGGCGAGGTCTACTTCATTTCGTCCGAGGTGGCGGAACTGGCGTACCAGGAGGAACCCGATCTCTCCGGGTTGGACGATTGGGAGCAGGAGCCGGCCCAGGCGTTCCTGGCCGCCCAGGAGGGCGACCCGCGCTACAAGCGTGTGCCTCAGATGCCGTCGTATGAGGTCTATAACGTGATGGTGGAGTTCGCCCAGAGCGTGCGCGACCGGCATCTTGCCGGGATGCTGGAACTGGCTTTGGACGGCAAGGGCGCTTTTGGCCGCTTTAAGCACGCGCTGGACGGTTATCCCCGCGAAGCCGAGCGCTGGTACGCCATGAAGCAAGCGTGGTTCGACCAGCAGATCCGCGAATGGCTGCACGACCTGGAGATCGCGCCGATCCGCAAACAGCCAGGTAGCTAGAGATGAATCGCGCTGTTACATAAGAATTCGGCGAGATGCGCTAGCAAGAGCTTGGTACTTTTAGTGCTACGCAGCCATGCGAACCTGTAGTCAATCAAGTGGCAGGGTTTGCGTTTGGCGGCGGCTATTGCACCAATAGCCTTGCTACCCGAAACCAGGAGGCCCGCGCCGCATTCTGTAGGGGAGGATTGATGCGCTCCATCTTGCGTTGCTTGCTGTTGCTGATGGGACTCCTGCTCGCGGGGTGCAGCGGGTTGTCCGTGGACGGGCCGACGCCGGCGCCTACCCCGCCGCCGGGGATGACCCCCGCCGAGCAGGCATACTTCGCCACGGTGCAAAGCCAGGTGGCGCGGCTGAACGCGGCGCTCGCGCCGCTCGATGCCCAGAGCGGCGCGAGCAAGGAAGGGGACGCCTACCGCAACGCGCTGGTCCGCGCCCTGCCGGAGATCCGCGCCATCGTGGCCGAGGCCGCGCAATTGCAGGCGCCGCCGCGCTTCGCCGGGCTGGACGCAGGCTACAAGCGTGCCATCGCGCACTTCCAGAACGCGGCGACGCTGGCCCAGCAGGGCGCGGCGCTGGGCGCGGAGAGCGCCGTCGAGCACAGTGCCGACGAACTGGCGCGCGGTCGGGCCGCGCTGAATACCGTGGCCGCGCAGTTGGCGAGTCCCCTGACCCCGGCGCCCACACCCTGAAAGGACGCAATGCCTGTGTTACCGCGCACCAAGATTGTCGCCACGATTGGTCCGGCCTGCTGGGACGAAGCCACGCTGCGTACGCTGCTGGCCGCCGGCGTGCGTGTGGCCCGCTTCAACTTTTCCCACGCCGATCCGGCGATCACCGCCGAGAAGATCGCGCTGTTGCGCCGCCTGGCCGCCGAGGGCGC
>JAICKM010000229.1 GCA_025927935.1 Chloroflexia bacterium
GAAGACCAGATCGTCGGCACGCTGCTGGTCTGGGCTGAATACGCCGGCCGCCTGAACGCCGATCAGCGCACCGACCTCATCGACGAGATCCTGGACGAGGTCAGTGAGCCGCTGGGCGTGTCGGCGGAGTACGGGATCGAGGTCTACTACCCGCGCCTGGAGCAGCACGAGTTCGTCTCCAACTACGACGAGTTCGAGGACGAGGACGACCTGATCGACGAGTTTGAGGAAGAACCGGCCGATGGCACTGAGCGCGACGGACGTATCCATTAACCCGCCCGTCCCGCCCATCTATCTGCTGGCCGGGTTCGCCGCGTATCCCGATCTGGTGCAGGGGTGCACCACGCGCCGCCGCCCGGCCGGGCCGTGGGGGCGGCCCGGCGACTGGAACCTGAAGCGGCGCGGCGCCGACCCGGCCCGCGCCGACGCCAACTGGGCGGCGTTTACCGCCGCACTTGGCATCCCAGCGGCGCGCATGGTGGCGCCGGAGCAGATCCACGGCGCGGTGGTTGTCCCGGTGACGGAGGCCGACGCGGGGCTGGGCACCCTGGCCGGGCAGCGCGGCATCGTGGGCGCGGACGGGCTGATCACCCGCACGCCGGGGTTGCTGCTGATCACCGGCTCCGCCGACTGCGTGCCCGTCTTCATCTACGACCCGGTGACGCCCGCCGTGGGGCTGGCCCACGCGGGGTGGAAGGGCACCGCAGGCCGCATCGCTGAGACTACCGTGCAGGCCATGGCCCGCGCCTACGGTAGCGACCCGGCCCACCTGGTGGCCGTCATCGGGCCGAGCATCGGGCCGTGCTGCTACGATGTGGGCGGCGAGGTGGTCGAGGCCATCCGCGACGCCTACCCCGGCGCCGACGACGAGTGGCACGGCGAGCCGCCGCTGCTGGTCTGGAGCCGCCGCCGCGCCGCCTGGAAGGACCAGCAGGATCTACCGCGCAGCGAGCCGGAATCGGACGAGAAGCCGTTCCTGGACCTCTGGCAGGCCAACCGGCGCGCGCTGCTGCTGGCCGGGCTGGCCCCGGAGAACATCTCCATCGAGGGCGTCTGCACCGCCGAAACGACCGAGTTGTTCTATTCGCACCGCGCCGAGCGAGGCCAGGCCGGGCGTTTCGTCGCCTTCCTCGGCTTGCCGGAGGTATAGCCCCGGTGACGGCCCCACCCCAGACGCTGGCCGCGGCCCTGGCCGTGATCCGCGAACGCATGACCCGCGCCGCCGAGCGCGCGGGCCGCGATCCGGCCACGGTGACGCTGATCGCCGTGACCAAGACCCAGCCGCCCGCGCGCATCGCCGAGGCCGTCGCGCTGGGGGTGCGCGACTTCGGCGAGAACCGGGTGCAGGAGGCGCTGGCGAAGTTCGCCCCGCCGTCGAGTGCGGCGGAGACACTCCCACCGGACGGCGCCGATCTCATCCCGCGATCCGGCCTGACCCTGCATCTCATCGGCACCTTGCAGCGCAACAAAGCCCGCCGCGCCGCCGTATTCTTCGATACCATCCAGTCCGTGGATCGGCTCGACCTGGTGGCCGATCTGGAGCGCCACCGGGCCACGGACGCGGCGAACCGCCCGCCCCTGCCGGTGCTGATCGAGGTCAACATCAGCGGCGAGGCGGCCAAGACCGGCGCCGCGCCCGCCGATGTGCCCGCCCTGGCCGAGGCGTTGCGCGCCTGTCCGCACCTCGCGCCGCGCGGCCTGATGACCATCGCCGCGCCGGGCCTGGACGAAACCGCGCTACGCCGCCAGTTCGCCGCCGTGCGCGAACTACGCGACCGGCTCCAGGCGGCGCACCCGGACGTGGCATGGTCTGAGCTAAGCATGGGCATGAGCGACGATTTCGAGGCCGCCATCCAGGAAGGCGCGACGATGGTGCGCCTGGGGCGCGCGCTGTTCGGCGCACGGCGCTGATATATTATGTAAAGGACAGGGACTATGCACGAAGACTGGATTAAACGGGAAGTGCGCAGTTTCACATCGGCGGCGGCGTCCTTGCTAAACAAGAACGCGCCGAAAGTGGAGCTACCCATCGCCCCGCATACCGCCGAGGGCAACCCGCCACCGGAAGACCAGGCCACCGCCCCGGCGCGATCCCGCCGCAATGCCCGCCGCCGCCGCAAGCAGGCCAAGCGCTAGTACGATACAGACCAGCCGCTCAAGGGAGACCCGTCATTCTGAGCGCAGCGAAGAATCTCCGTCTGATAGGGACAAGCGACGAGACGCTTCGCTCCGCTCCCTAGACAAAACCGCTATGACGGACTACTGACCACTGACCACCGATCACTGACCACTCGTATGGACCGAAACCAACTCCACAACCCATTTCTGGATCGCCTGGCCGAGCGGTTTGCCGCGGCGGGGCACCGGCTGTACCTGGTCGGCGGCGTCGTGCGCGACGTGCTGGCCGGGCACCCGCCCGGCGATATGGACCTGGCGACCGATGCGCCGGTCGAGGCGATCAAGCGGCTGGCGGCTAAAGCCCGCCCGCAGACAATCTACGCCGTAGGCGAGAAGTTCGGCACCGTCGGCGTGATCGCAGGCGAGCACAGCTATGAGATCACCACCTTTCGCAGGCCGCCGGGCGGCGAGCCGCCGCCCATGCCGCCGCCCGGCGATCCCACGCCGCCCGACCTCTATGCCGACCTGGCCTACCGCGACTTCACGATGAATGCGCTGGCCTACGATCTGGCAACCGCCATGCTCTACGACCCCTTCGACGGCCGCGCCGACCTGGCCGAGCGCATCGTGCGCGGCGTCGGCGACCCCGCTGCCCGCTTCGCCGAGGACCCCCAGCGCATGCTGCGCGCGGTGCGCCTGGCTGTCCAGATCGGGGGGTGGTTGGACCTGGAGACGCGCGCCGCAGCCACGGCCCTGGCGCCGTTGCTGGCGACCGTGGCCTGGGAGCGCAAGGCCGCCGAGATGAACCGCATCCTGCTGGCGCCCAGGCCCTCGCCCGGCATCCGCCTGCTCGACGATCTGGGTCTGTTAGCCCAGGTGATCCCCGAAATCACGCCAATGCACGGTATGGCCCAGGGGCCGTACCACTACAAGGATGTCTACGAGCACACGCTCCAGGTCGTGGATCGCGCCGCGCAGTTGGACGATCCCGCGCATCCCGACCTGATCCTGCGCTGGGCCGCCTTGCTGCACGACATCGCCAAGCCGCGCACCTTCAGCGTGCAGGACGGCGAGGTCCACTTCTTCGGCCACGAGGTCATCGGCGCGCACATGGCCCGCGAGATCCTGATCCGCCTGCGCCAGCCGCAGGAAGTGATCGCCCAGGTTGAGCAACTGGTCGCCCAGCACCTGCGCATCGGCCTCTACGACGACAGTTGGACCGACGGCGCGGTGCGGCGTTTCATCCGCGAGTCGGCGCCCGTCACCGAGCGGCTGATCGCCCTGGCCCGCGCCGACGTGACCAGCGCCAATCCGCGCCGCGTGGCCGCCGCCGGGGCGCGGGTCGATGCGCTCATGGCCCGTTGCGCCGCCATCGAAGCGCAAGAGGAAGTCGCCAAGATCAAGAGTCCGCTCGACGGCAACGAACTCATGGCCCTGTTCGACCGCCCGCCCGGTCCGTGGATCCGCCCGCTGAAAGACTACCTACTCAACCTCGTCCTCGACGGCCAACTGGCCCAGGACGATGTCGCAACCGCCACCACCCTGGCCCGCGCCTGGATCGCGAAACACGACGAGTGCTGACGAGTGGTCAGTGGTCGGTGGTCAGTGGTCAGTACGACGAGTGCTGACGGCTGACGGCTGATGGCTGACGGCTGATGGCTGACGGCTACAAGGAGCGACGATGAGCACAGGCGAAGGGCGGCTGCCCGCCGGATGTGTGCTGCGGGCGGCGCGCGAGGCGGATATGCCGGCCATCCGCGCGCTGGTGCGGGGCGCGCGCCTGGACCCCACTCAGTTACGCTACCGGCAGTTCCGCGTGATCGAGTGCGCCGGGCAGATCGTGGCCTGCGGGCAGTTGCGTCGCTTTGCGGGCGCGCAGGAGTTGGGCAGCCTGGTCGTCCGCCCGGAATGGCGGGGCCGGCACCTGGGCGCCCTGCTCATCACACACCTGATCCAGGCCGCCGACGCGCCGCTCTACCTGGAATGCCGGGGCGCCCTGGCCCCATTCTACCGGCGCTACGGCTTCGTCCCGGTGCGCTGGCGCGATCTCCCGCACAGCCTCCAGCCCAAGTTCGGCCTCTCGCGCCTGCTCTCCAGCCTCTTCCGCCAGCCCACCGCGATGATGCGGTATCAGGGAGACGAGGCTGGGCAGGCACTTTAAGTGCGGGGCACGCGCGACACCAGCTCCCGCCAGGCCGCCGCGCGTGCCCGGTTCATATGCAAGACGAGATAGCGATCCCCGCTGTGACAGAAAGCGGTCATAGCCGCGACGGACCACTTGCTCAAGACGCGCATAGTTAGGTGATCCGGTTGCCCATGCGTATGACTCGGACCACTTGCTCCGGGTCGTCGGACATCGGCACGTGACCGCACCCGCGAAGCGTGATCCAATGGGTGTGGGCCGGCAGTTCGCCACGGAAATGGGTCTGCGAGGGGGGCAATATACGATCTTTCCCGCCCCAGGCCACCGTCACCGGCACGGTGATGGCCTGCCCGCCGCGGAACCGCTCGGATGCGGTCGCGCGCAGATGCGCCTTGAAGCCGGGCGCGTGGGCAAGATTGGCAACTGCCGCCGCTGCCGCGCTCGCGGACATTTGCCAGGGCCGCGCCGTCATCTGACTGAGGATCAGCGTCCGCCCCACGGTGGTAGCAGTCATGGGCCGCGCGATGGGGCCTACCAACGTAGCCAGGTAATAGCTGGCCCACAGCGAGGCATAACAATAGCGCGGCGTGTTGTTGCGCCACAGCCCCGCCGGGCACAGCGCCGTCACCGACCGGACTCGTCCTATCTTGGCTAACTCCAGCGCCGTCCAACCGCCCATGGAGTTCCCGGCTACATGCGGAGTATCGACTCCCAACTCATCCAGAAAGGTGCTGAGCACGCGGGCGAATCCCGCGGCGGTGGGCGGTGGGTCACCGGCTCCCAGAACCGGAGATCGGCCATGACCGGGCAGATCAACCGCGATCACATCATAGTCTTGAGCCAGCAGATCCAGCACCGGCAGCCAGACCGGCCAGTGGCTGCCGGTACCATGTAACAACAACAAAGGTTCGCCGTGCCCTTCGCGCTTATAATTTAGGTTCACTGTTAACCGTCCTTAATTCCTGTAATAGGATCTTGTGTTAGCGGCAAAAACGCCACGTCGGAGTGGAGACCGGCGCGGCTGGTGCCGAGTTCGGAAAGAAGACGAGCCATAAGCGCACGGTGTGACAGGCATATGTTACTTAGGCGGGTAAGGGATGCACGGTCTCATGCTGTGTATCCGATGGGCGGTATACGACGGAGACAGTCTATTGCTGCGCAACAGGCAGCAAAGCCCCGACCTGCGCCAGCCAGCAGCGGGTGGCGGCGGGCGAAGAGAGGCGGATCATCTGCAGGTGGGCGTATTCGGGCTGCTTGGGGAGCGTGGTGTACTCGATGCGCCGCCGTTTATAGGTCTGGAGCGCCCAGATGAACAGCGAGTCGCGGGAGAAGACCGCGCCGCGCAACGACTCCCGGTTGCCGTTCCATAGCTCTACACGCGTGATGACGCGTCCTGTCGTGCGGCGCACCAGGCGCCAGAGGATCAGGGAGAGCAGGTAGTCGAGCCAGACGAGCGTATCGGCGCGGCCCCAGGCAATATCGCGGACTTTGCTGTAGTTGCCGTCGGCCACCCAGGCGTCGCCGGCCAGGGCGCGCGCCGTTCGTTCGCGAAACACGTCATCCGGTGCTTCGGTCCAGCCGGCATCCCAGTGCAGAGAGTCCATCTCGACATGCGGCACGCCGAGCCGCCGGGCCAGCGTGGCGGCCAGGGTCGTCTTGCCCGATCCGGTCACGCCCAGCACGACGATTCGCCGGCCCGGCAGCGGCGGCCCCGGCGCCAGGCTAGGCATCCACCGGACCGTCCTTGCCGTGCAAAGCAGGGTTCTCCCCGCCATCCGCATCGGGTAGTGGGTGCATGATCACCGCCAGTTTGCGCGGGCGCCGCCCCCCGCCGGGCGGATTCCTGACTAGCGGCGCGGCGATTTCGCGGAGTTGGCGGACAAAGCTGTCCATTTCCTCGTCGGTGGCATACACGTGCGTCTCGCTGTAGCCGACGCGATCCGCCGGCAGATCGGGCGCGGGCGTCGCGGCCAGATAGGCCGCGAACTGCTGCAACAGGGCGGTCACATAGGTGGTGAAGTAGCGCAGGTGCTCGTCCGCACTCACGGTTGTCAAGTCATCCGGCCCGACATGGGCGGCAACCGGCATAGCGTAGACCTTCTCCTCGATGCCCTTGACCGGATGGGTCGCTGCCACCTGGATAATCCCGCCGTCCAGTAGCACCTTGAGGTGCCGGTAAATCGACGACTTAGGTACGTCCGGCAGCCGGTCGGCAATCTCCTGCGTGGTCAACTCGTTCCTGCCCAGGGTCAACAGAATCTGCAAGCGCACCGGGTGCAGGATCTGGTCACTTTTCTTGAGTTCCATGCGGTCATCCCCAAACACAGGCTATCGTTATCATGAATGATACCAGCATCGGCCCCACGCGACAATCGCCGGAAGGCGGAGATTGCGATCCGGCAGGAACACGACGGGGCACCCAGCACGCGCTGGGTGCCCCGTCGCCAAGCCGTTGCGCGCTGTTATGCGGCAGCGGTATGGGCGTTCGGCACCCCGGAATCCACCGCGATGGCCGGTTCGGCCAGGTCTGGCGCGTTGCGCACGGGCAACCGCCGCAACGCGACCAGGATGCCGATGGCGACCAACTCCACGGCCATGCCGCTCCAACCTAGCATCGAGATATGCAGGGTATCTACCGGCGTGTTGGCCTGGGCCAGCAGCAGCGGGATCTGCGCGCCGCCGTTAATCAGCGCGTGGGCCAGCACTGCCGGCCAGATGCTGCCGGTCGCCAGGCGCGTCCAGCCGAGCAGGACGCCGATGATCGTCGTGGCGATCATCATCATCACCACGCCGAGGAACGGGTGGCCCGGATAGTTATAGCCCATCAGGATGATCGGCGCGTGCCAGAAACCCCAGACCAAGCCGTGCAGGATCAGCGCCGGCCACTGGCCGAGCGGCAGCAGCGCGGGCAGCAAATAGCCGCGCCAGCCGTACTCCTCGCCGAAGATCACCGGTGCGTTGATGATGCAGGCCACCGGCAAACTCAGGATCTGCGCCCAGACCAGGACACCCAGCGGCGTACCCGCCAGCGCCGCCCCGGCGCCCGGCACGGACTCCAGCAGCGCCCGGTAGGCCGAGTAGTTGGTCAGATCCATGTGGTAGACCCCGACCGCCGCCGCCAGGAACAGCCCGGTCAGGGTGATAAGGAGCATGCCGACCGTCGCCAGCAAATAATACCAGCCCCAGCGCGTGCCCTTCGCGCCCAGGCGCAGGCCGGTCGCCACGCGGATATTGCGCACCGGGCTGATCCAGTGCGTGACCACGAAGGTCGCCAGGGCCGGGCCGAACATCGACAGGGCAATCACCGGCAGCGACCACGGCCCCGTGACGCCTTGCCCGGTCACGAACAGCCCCAGATCGATCAGCCAGGTGAACCCGAAAGCCACGGCTAGAAAACCAAGAATGCCTTTTCGGTCTAGTTGTGTGCCAGTAGCGGTGTTCATCACAGTATGTCTCATCCTCTTGTCTAGGTAAGTTAATCGCATGATAGCAGCAACCTGCCGGTGCGCGACCGGTCCGTGCAGGCATTCTTGCTATCGTTATTAATAATGATAACACTTTCCCGGTAGCTGGACAACCGACTTTAGACGGAGATCGCGCGGTAAAACGGCGCAAAAGAGGGCGCAGAGAAGATGCGGGCGTGCCGGCGCAGCCAAGCTCCAGCGAAAACCGATGTCGCCCCCAGGACCACCGCCACCGCTAATCCCCCACCGTCGCGCAATGTTGCACGCTGGATCTCGCATGGCCGGCGCGGACATCCCTGGCGGGAATGGACTATAATGATGCGATAGCAGGAGATCACACGCGAGATAAGGCCGCCCCCACCCTGGCCTATCATCAGGAGGAAGCTGTTCGTGACCACGCTGGACCCGGATTTTGACGCGCTGATTCGCGCCATGCCCAAGGCCGAACTCCATATCCACCTGGAGGGATCAGTGCGCCCCGCCACCCTGCTGACCTTGGCCCGGCGGCACGGTGTGGACCTGGGCTGCAACGACGAGGCGGGGCTGCGCGAGTTGTACCGCTTCCGCGATTTCCGCCACTTCATCGAGTTGTACAAGCTGATCAGCCAGGCGATGCGCACTCCGGAGGACTTTGTGCTGATCATCGCGGAACTGGGGCACGCGGCGGCGGCCCAGAACATCCGCTACGTGGAAACCACCTTCAGCATCGCCACGCATGTGCGCGGCAAGAGGCTTCCGGCGGACGAGATCCTGGACGCCATCGGCACGGCGGCGGACGCGACCAGGCGGGAGACGGGCGTGGAGATCCGCTTCATCCTGGATCACGTGCGCATGGCCCCGCCCGACGAGTGCGGGCAGGTGGCCGAGTGGTGCTTGGCCGGGCGCGACCGCGGCGTGGTGGCACTGGGGTTGGGCGGCTTCGAGCCGGAGCGCCCGGCATCCCTGTTCGCTGAGCCGATCCGCTGGGCGCAGGCGCGCGGGGTGCCGTTTGTGCCCCATGCGGGCGAGGCCGTGGGGCCCGAGGGCGTGTGGGAAGCGCTCCAGTTCGACCCGCCGCGCATCGGCCACGGCTTCCGCGCGGCAGAGGACCCGGCCCTGGTCGCCGCCCTGCGCGACCGAGGCGTGGTGCTCGAAGTCTGCCCGACCAGCAACGTCTGCACGGCCAGCGTGCCCAGCCTGGCCGCTCACCCACTACGCGTCCTGTGGGACGCGGGCGTGCCGATCTCGCTCAACTCGGACGACCCGCCGATGTTCGACACCACCCTGGTGGACGAGTATCGCGTGGCGGCCACACACTTCGGCTTCACGCCCGCGGACCTGGCCCAGGTCAGCCGCACGGCCATCGGCGCGGCGCTGCTGCCCGCTGCCGAGCGGGCCTGGCTGGTCGCCGAATTCGACGCCGAGTTGCGGCGCCTGGGGCTGTAGGCGTATACTGGCGCCATGCACCTACACCTGTTCAGCGGGGGCGGCCTCGCCA
>JAICKM010000977.1 GCA_025927935.1 Chloroflexia bacterium
GCTATCCGTCGCGGCCCTCCCATATCTCCCCAACCGGATTAGGTTCAGTCTTCCAGCCACTCGGTAATAAACTGCTTGCTGAGATGAATATCTACCTGCCGCAAGGGCCTGGTACCGGAACTGGTGAATTTGTGCGGCACGTTCGGCGGCGCAATCACGACCTGCCCCGCCGTCACCTCCAGCACGTTCGCGCCGACGGTATAGGTGGCCTGGCCCTCCTGCACGATGAAGACCTCGGCATACGGATGCTTATGCAACCGCGGCCCATCCCCCGGCGGCAGGTCGATCCAGATAAGCGACACGCCTGTATCGCCATATAGGTAGCCCTCGAATTCATAATTGCTCCCGTCGCGCCGGAGTTCGTCTTTGTTAATCACCGCGTAGTCCATGCCGGCTTATCCTCCTCTATTTACGTGCAATCCTGCGTATGGTCATCCATGATCGCGCTGCCGGCCGCATCTGGAATGTCCGCAAGTTGATACACGCTACCCGCCCAGCCGCCGTTCGTCGAGCAGCATGTAGGCCGGGCGCGTCTGGTACACCCGGTAGACGAGGCCGGGCGCGGGCTGGAGCGCATCCCGCAGGCGGGCGTGGGTGGGGGCGCGCGTCGCCAGGGCCAGCGCCGCGTCGGGCGCGAACCAGGCCACTTCCGGCGTCTCGGCGCTGGCCGTCGGGTCGCCGCCCAGGTACGTGCAGTCGAACAGGAACTGCACGATGTAGGGCACGCCCACGTTGCAATAGACCCCGATCAACGGCCCCACGCGCACGGTGCAGCCGCTCTCCTCGTGGATCTCGCGCTGCACCGCCGTGAGCAGGTCTTCCCCCTGCTCCACCTGGCCGCCCGGCGGCTCCCACCCGCGCCACCCCGTGCGCACCAGTAAGATGCGCCCGGCGGCGTCGCGCACGCTGCCCGCCACGGCCACGACGTGCCGGGGCCGCGCGTCCACCAGCCGCGCCGCGGGCGGCACGCCCAGCAGGCCCGGCCCGGTCGTTTGCTGCCCGTCGTGGAAACGCACCTCCGCGCCGTCCGCGTAGGCGCGATAGACCACGCTGCCGCCCGGCGTAAACGCATCGCGCAACGGAAAGTGGATCGGCGGCGGGCTGACGATCTGCCGGGCGGCCTCCGGCGCGAACCAGGCCACCTCCGGCGTCTCCTCGCTGGGGCAGAGTTCGCCGTCTACATAGCTGCACTGGAACACGACCAGCAGAAAATACGGCCGGTCGCAGCGTGTGTAGACG
The DNA here is from genome assembly GCA_025927935.1 of Chloroflexia bacterium. The sequence goes on from JAICKM010000977.1 coordinate 1,240, forward strand.
CCCAGCAGCCGGTCCACCGTCACCCGGCAGCCGCTCTCCTCCGCGATCTCGCGCGCCAGCGCCGCGGCCAGGTCCTCCCCCGGCTCGACATGCCCGCCGGGCGGCTCCCAGCCGCGATCCACCGTCCGCACCAGCAACACCCGCCCGCCCCCGTCGTAGACCATCCCCGCCGCGCCCACGACATGGCGTGGCGGGGCGGGCGGCAACGGCGGCGGCGCATCCAGATCGGTCATCGCTCCCCCCGGCACAGCGCGCCCCCCGCGAAAATCACCCAGTTATGCCCGTCCTGTACACGCAGAGTGTAATGCAAACTGGCTCGTCTCGCAAGCGCTTTGTTTCACCGCAGCGGCGCAGCGAACGCAGAGGATAAGACCAATATAAACCATCTTCTCGTGCTTCGCTCCTTTGCGACGCATTCGTGAATTGGGAATCTCTGCGTCCGCTGCGCCGCTGCGGTGAGCAATATGGTGCGCCCCTGGCCGAACCCCGCCCAAACACGGTATAATCAGAGGCAGCATCAAACAAGCGAGAAAGAGAGTCCATGAACAGTACTTTCATCCCCGCGGTCACGCCACCCGCGCCTGTCGCGAAAGAGGCACCCGCGCCCGCCTGGTGGTTCGCCTTCTGTGGTCCGCGCCTGCTCGTGCGCGAGGACGGCCCGATCGCCGCGGTCCCCGCCGTGGGCGATCTGGCGGACTTCGGCCCGGCCCCCGTCCGCCGGCAATATCTGGGCGCGCTCGACGGCTGCCCTTGTTATGCCGCCGAATTGGACGCGCACGCCATCCCGCCCGCCGGCTGGACGTTCGCCGGTTTGCGCGCGCTCTACGGCCACCTGGACGACGATCTGTTTGCCCTGGCCGGGCGCGCCTTCCAGATTGTGGAGTGGGACCGCACGCACCAGTTCTGCGGCGCCTGCGCCACGCCCACGGAGCAGTTGCCCACCGAGCGCGCCAAGCGCTGCCCGCGCTGCGGCCTGACCACCTTCCCCCGCCTCAGCCC
>JAICKM010000186.1 GCA_025927935.1 Chloroflexia bacterium
TCATCAGGGCGCTCGCTCAGCAACGTACCGGCCTTGCCGGAGGTCAGCACTCCGCGTGGGCGGGGCGTAAGGTGGCCGGCATCGGTGAACCCGTACATCGTAGCTCGGCGGTCTCGCTTTTCCGGGGGAACAATAAAACCTGTATCCTGCATCCCCAATGGCTCGAATATCCGCTGCTTGAGTACTGTGCCGAATGGGATTCCTTCGATGCGGGCGATAAGGAATCCAAGCAAATCCGTCGAATGTCCATAATGGAACCCAGCACCTGGCTGGTCGATCAGCGGTAGGGCAGCCAGTCGGGCAATCCACTCGTCAGGCGACAATTCACTATCAATATCACTTCCTAATGCCTCATCGAAAGCGGTGGCAAGGGGACCCGTGTGAAATGAACCGTAGGTCAAGCCCGAACGATGCGTTAACAAATCCTCAAAAGTGATTGGTCGATCTGCCGGATCCGCCTGATCGAGTGAACCTGTGGGTGAGCGTAGGACGCGCATGCGGGCAAATTCGGGTGCCCAGCGGGTGATTGGTTCGTCCAGCGCGAAACGTCCTTCCTCGAACAGCATGAGTGCGGCCATTGAGGTTATCGGCTTCGTCATCGAGGCAATGCGGAACAGGGTGTCACGTTCCATCGGGAGGTTGGCTTCCCTATCCCGCCACCCCACATTCGCGCTCTGGATCACCTTGTTGCCGTGCCAAACCAGGGTCACTATACCAGTAAGATCGCCACCGTTCACGGCATTTTCAAGAACCGTCTTGATGGAGTCTTCCATATTCATTCTTGATTGTTCCTTTGTACCTAGCCCCTAAAGAGAAGGTCATTATCAGGTTGTCGTACCCCTTTAGACAAGGGCCAATGTACTAGAGGGTGTTCTCGCTCATTTGACAGGACTTACGCGCGGGGGTAGCCACCGCCGCGCACCTTAACAGCGGCAAAGCGGCAGACACCATGAACTCCGTACACTCGGTGTAGGAACGCCCGTGTACTGGAGGGGACTCATGACGTCTCGACCCTATCATACCACATTAGCCTTGTATCACGCCGTCGAACGCGCTTTGCGGCGCCTCGATCAGATGTGCGGGTGCATTGGAAGGGGCGCAGTATGCCGCTGTGGTTCTTGGCCGGGGTGGTGTCGCTGAACTGGCGGGCGCCGTTGCGGGTGCGCGCTGTTGCTCTCCACGTCTACGCGCGGCGCTATGGACACGTCACGTTGGTTGTGACGAGGAACCGCCATGGCGACGAGGAGTTCCTGGCGACGAACGCGCGGGATTTGGACCTGACGAGCGTGGTGCACCGCAAGTGGAACCGCTGGTCGGTAGAAACCGTCTTTCGCGACAGCAAGCAGCACAGCGGATTGGAAGCCTGCCCGTGCTGGGTGGATCAAGCGTGGGTCCGGCATATGGGCCGCGTCTTACTCACGTTTGTCGTCCTACAAATATTACGCCAGACGCCGGGGGAGAGCCTGGTGGCGGTGAAGGAGCGCTGGCAACTGGAAGTCAAGCGTAATGGCGAGCAACCGCCCCCGCCCTTGCGGGCCTGCCTGCCCGATCTCCCGGCCACCGCGTAAGTCCTGTATTATGATGCGCAAAAAGAGGAAGGGTGCCCTCTAGCGAGCACCCTTCCCTTCCCTACCTGCTAAGCTAACCGATCCCGGCTAGCTTAGCACTCGCTGTGGCCGCAGGGGCACTTCTTGCAGCCCTCGACGTGCATCAGCGTGGCGTTGCCGCACTCCGGGCAGATGTCGCCCAGCGGCTGGCTGGCGATGGGCCGGCGCACCGGCGGGGCCACCGGCACGACCGCCGGAGCCGCCTTTGCGACCGCACGCGTCGCGGGGACCGCCGGCGCGTCCGGCTCCGGGAAGTAGTGCTCCTGGAGCAGCTTGGCAATGGCATCGGGTACGGACAGCACGCGCTGGGTGCCGAACCCGACCGACCGGCTGCCGCCGATTCCGCGCAACTGATCGATCAGGATCTCGACCGGGATGCCCGCCCGCAGGGCGATGGACATCATACGGCCGATACCCTCGGTCAGCGCCATCAGGTCGGAACCCGATTTGCCGAGCACGATATAGGTCTCGTAAGGTTGGTCGTCGACTTCACTCACCCAGACGCGCACGGTGCCCTGTGGACTCTTGATGCGCCCCAACCACCCGCTGATATCGCCGTCGGGCAGCGGGCGCGGCAGCACCGGCTGCGGCTCGGCCACATCCACTGGCGGCTGTGCGTCGGCCTGGCGCACTTCCGCCACGATCTCGGGCACGTCATGGCTGTGCCCGTTGCCGTTCCCGTTCCCGTTGGCCTTCGCCGCAGTGCCCGTGGCGGCCAGCGGAACCGTCACCGGAACCGCGGCGGCGCTGCTTTCCGGTTTCTTGGCGACGGTGCTCATCGGCTGCTCGGACCGGCTGCCGTCGCGATAGATGGTGACGCCTTTGCAGCCGAGGCGATAGGCCAGTTCGTAGACCTCGCGCACTTCGTCCTCGGTGGCTTCGGGCGGGAAATTGACTGTCTTCGAGACAGCATTATCCGTGGACTTTTGGAACGCGGCCTGCATGCGCGCGTGCCACTCCGGTGTCACGTCGCGGGCCGTGACGAAGACACGCTTCACCCAATCGGGGATGCCTTCGATATGGGCCAGCGTGCCCGTCGCCGCGACTTCTTCCATCAGTTCAGCACTGTAGAAGCCTTCTTCCTTCGCCACCTGCTCGAAGATCTTGTTGACCTCCAGCAGCTTGTCCTTGTCCATGATCGTGCGCATGAAGGCCAGCGAGAAGAGCGGTTCGATACCGCCCGACGCCCCGGCGATGATCGAGATCGTGCCGGTGGGCGCGATGGTGCTCACCGTCGAGTTACGCAGCGGGCGCACGCCCTGGGCGTTCGGCCAGTGCTGGCCCTGCGGCCCGTAGATACTCTCTTCCCAGTTGGGGAACGGCCCGCGCTCGGCGGCCAATTGCTCCGACGCGTTCTTGGCCTCGTCGTCGATGAACTTCATCATTCGCTCAGCCAGGTCGGTCGCTTCTTCCGAGTTGTACGGGATGCGCAGCTTGAACAGCAGGTCGGCCCAACCCATGAGGCCGACGCCGATGCGCCGGTTGCGCGTGGTCATCTCCTCGATCTCCGGGATCGGGTACTTATTCATCTCGATCACGTCTTCGAGCGCCCGCGTCGCCAGATGCACGACATCGCGCAGGGCGTCCCAATCGAGATCGACCTTGCCGTCGCGCTCCACCGTCAGCCGCCCGACGTTGATCGAGCCAAGGTTGCACGCCTCGTAGGGCAGCAAGGGTTGCTCGCCGCACTGTCCTGTAACGATACCGTTGAAGATAACCGTATTACGGTCTTCCTGCGTGGTATCGTAGACAGCTTCGCGACCCTCATAGATAATCTCCGCCACTGGAGTGATGAAAGGCTGTGTCTTACGCAAGACTCGACCTTCTGCCCAGGCCCGTACACGATCCCTCTTATTCGGCAACGGGAAGCCAACGGCGTCCAGGAAGCGGGTACGAGACTCACCACCGATGATCAATTCATACTGCGCTTGGTACTGGTACGACTTCTGACCGCCCTTACCGTCGGGCATAAGGCGTGCGCCCGCGTTTCGGCGCAATTTGATTGATGAGAAGACGCCGAAGTTGGCAAGCAAACTCTGCACTTCGCCAAGCAATGATCGCGTGCTTGAGGCAAGGCGGATCGAGCAAGTATCCTTCTCGGCGGATATCTGCACAGTCCCATCCGTTTGGAATAAGCCTTGCAGGTAACCAACCACGCATTCGCGGGAGCCCTGCCAGACCACTTCTGGAACGCGTAGTTTGGTCGCGATGGTGAATCCATAGCGCTCTTCCAGGATGCGTCCAAGGCGGGTCGAGCGGAGCGTCGTAAGATCCCGATCCGGCACGACAACAGGCTGCACCACGTATTCCTTACGCTTTCCTTGTGCAGTACCTACCACCAGACTGTTGACGTACTCAGCTATCTTGGGCATCAAAGCTTGGTCGGCACCCCATAGGTTAACGCACGCGCCCCGATCGGCAGTGATGTACCCATCTCCAGTAATCAGGCCAACGAGCAAGCCTAAATTGTAATCGCCCGCTTCACCCCATTGCCCTTCCCCAGACTGGACGAGCAATTCATCACCAGGCTGGAGATCGCGAAGTTTCACCTTTCCACGCGTGGTGAAGAAGTCATGCCATTCTGTAGCTCGGATTTCGTAGCCATCTTCCGTCACTACGCGGAAAACATCGGCATCTGCGGCGGTCATAAACACCGGGATAGCTGACCGAGTGGTTGCACCTCGATGCTCATTGACCACACGAGTATCTACCGTGGCAGTAATAGGAAGTTGGCGCTCATACAACTCGTGGATCGTCATTAGCCCGTATTGGGTATGCAGACGCGTATCCCCAGTAACGCAGGGGTTCGTGCTCTCGACCAGGCCCAGTTGCGGCGTCGGGTTCGAGCGGCTGGCGTTGATGCGGTCGATGAAGACGATGCCCGGTTCGCCCGTCTGCCAGGCGTTATGCACGATTTTGTTGAACAGGTATCGCGCCGGGATCGTGCGGGCCACCGCGCCGGTGCGCGGGTTGATCAGCGCATGATCGGCATCCTGCTCCACTTCCTCCATGAACTTCTCGGTCACGGCCACCGAGACATTGAAGTTGGTCATCACCGACAGATCGTTCTTCATGTCGACGAACTCTTCAATATCAGGATGATCCACCGAGAGGATCGCCATGTTTGCGCCACGCAGTTTGTTACTCTACCTTGCGGTAGGACCAGGTAGTTTCCCCCTGGCTCTTACGCTTTCACGTAAGTTCGGACTATATCATCCGGAGATCACATCCGGTCGCGTACTTAGTCTCTGAACGTTGTTCCTGCATCCAGGAACCTTCGCTGCTGATTGCCCAATCCTGCTACTTTTCCAGCCCTCACGCCGACCTTTACAAGTTACGTTGTGGCAAGCAGGCTCTCAGGGTGTCCCAGCAATTCACGCGATTTTACACGCGCCATTGGACTTAACGCGTGCCACCTTGCTTGATTGCGCCGGTGGCGGCATCGAACACTTGCATGAAACTGACCGGGCCGCTGGCTTTGCCCTTCGTGGTCATCACGATGTCGTTCTTGGGGCGCAAACGGCTGAACGCAAACCCGGTGCCGCCACCGGTCTGGTGGATCAGCGCCTGGTTGCGGATGGTGGCGAAGATGTCGCCCAGGTCATCGCCAACAGGCAAAACAAAACATGCGCTGAGCTGTTGCAGCGGCCGGCCCGCGTTCATCAGCGTGGGCGAATTGGGTAAGAACTCCAGCGAGCGCATCAGGCGATAGAAGCGGTCTTCCCAGAGATCCACGTCGGCCCCGTAGCGGCCCTCGGCCTCGGCCAGGTTGCGTGCCACACGGTGGAACATCTCCTCCGGAGTTTCGATCACCTTGCCGGTCTCGTCTTTCACGAGATAGCGGCGTTCGAGCACGGTTACGGCGTTCTTCGCCAGCGGCACCGTAACATCGGGATGATGCACGGCCGGCGGCGACGCCGGTTTAGTCTTTGCCATCTTCACTTCACTCCATACTTAGTAAGATGTAATACAGGCGCCGGCCCGTCACGCCGGAGATCGTTCACTGCGGGTATCGCGCTGCAAGAGCGCCTCAATCGCCTGGCCCATCTCCGCCAAGTCGGCGAAGTTGAGGTACACCGAGGCGAAGCGGATATATGCCACCTGATCGATCTCGCGTAGGCGGTTGAGCACCAGGTCGCCAACGACTTTGGCTGGTACTTCGTTCTGGCCCAGGCCGAAAAGCTCGCTTTCGATGCTGTTCACGGCATTCTCGATGGTCGTAGCGCTCACCGGGCGCTTGGTGCAGGCGAGCCGGATGCCGGATTCGATTTTGCCCCGATTGTATTCCTCGCGCAGGCCCTCTTTCTTGACGATCATCAGATTAACCGGTTGCACTCGCTCGTAGGTGGTGAAGCGCTGGCCGCAGTTGTTACAGCGCCGCCGGCGGCGGATGCCATCGCTATCCGCGGTGTCGCGCGTATCCAGAACTTGCGATTCCCCTTTATGACAATACGGACAGTTCATAACTTCCCCAACAGGCCGCGCCCGCACCAATTACGCGATGGAGACCGGCGCCTCACCGGTCCCGTGACAGACAAATTTCGCGCCCCCTACTACATCTAGATCGCCAAGCGCTATAGAACACAACATCTAGGGCGATTGTATCACGCTTTCAGGGATATGTCAATACTTTTATCCACAGAATCGGCGCGCGCCGGGTCCCAAAATCCGGTAAGGTAACGCCCGCGTTCGGACTCGAAAGCGCTGCGAAAAGAGCCGGGGGCAAGAGGAGCCGGCTGGAGAGGGCCGGATTAGAGGAGCCAGGCAGGCCGAGAGGCCGGGCCGGGAGCGGCGATCTCGCGACCCCGGCCTCTCGCAACGGCGCTAAACGTGGGTGCGCCAGTAGGCCAGCAGATCGCGGATCGTCTGCTCGAAGGGAATGGTCGGCTCCCAGCCGGTGGCTTTTTGGAACTTGCCGGCGTCGGCCCAGAGGATCTTTACGTCGCTGGGGCGCATGCGCGCCGGGTCCTGCTTGATCTCAATGCGCGCCTTGCTCATGCGCAGCAGCATATCCAGCATCTCGCCCATCGCGCGAGTCTGCCCGGAACCGATGTTGTACACCTCGCCGGGCGTGCCGCGCTCCAGCATCAGCCAGTAGGCGCGCACCATATCGCGTACATCGGTGATGTCGCGCTTGCTCGATAGATCGCCCACATAGACGATGGGTTCTTGCAGGCCCTTCTCGATGCGCGCGATCTGGCGCGCCCAGGTTGAGGGCGCAAAGTGCTCCCCACGGCGCGGGCCGTCATGGTTGAAGCCGCGCGAGACGATGCTTTTCACCTGATAGCTCATCCAATACTGGTAGGCCAGCTTCTCCTGCGTCACCTTGCTCACCGCATAGGGGCTGAGCGGGCGCAGTTCATTGGCCTCGGTCATCGGCACTTCGTCAGGCAACACCAGGCCGTATTCTTCCGACGAGCCGGCGATCTGGATCAGCGGATCGAAGCCATCCTTGGCATGCTCCGCATGCAGCGCACGGGTCTCGCGCACGGCCTCAAAGAGATTGAGCTGGCCCATGATATTGGTTTGCAGCGTTTCCGCGGGCGCATTCCAAGATGTCGGCACAAAGGACTGCGCGGCCAGGTGAAAGATACGATCCGGGCAGACAGCGGCAATCAGCTTATGCACGCTGAAGGCGTCCACCAGGTCGCTGTTGATCATATTGATCTTGCCGGGCACAAACGCCGCGCGAATCGTATCGACGCTGGAGACGCCGACCTCGATAAGATTTAGGTGCGGGAGCAGGTTCTCCAGGTTGTCGAGCCGGCTGCGTCGCCGGTAGGTGCCGTACAACTCGATATCGGGCTTGCCAAAAAGCATGTCCGCCATATGGCTGCCGGCAAAACCGGTGATACCAGTAATCAGAACTCTCAAGGGATTTCCTCCGTTTATTACCAGTTTTATAACGCCGCGGGCCGTCCTACCCGGAACCGGCGCAGGAACAAGCACCTCGCCCATGAGGCGGCGGGCTAGCGGCAGTTACCGGTCTTGCATAACTATAATATGCAAAGCGAGCGGGAGCTACTGCAACAGGCCATACACCCGAGGTAAAGTCCACCCGCCGCGCGAACCGCGCCTGCCATAAGAGCCGTTAGCTGTTCCCGTCGTTCGTCACTTCCGTTACGCGCTCACGCCAATCGTTCAGGATATCGCTCAGCGACTGCTGCAAGCTAATTTCCGGCTGCCACCCGGTACGGGCGCGAAACCGGCGCGCATCGCACACAATACGCGGCACATCGGCCGGGCGCAGGCGAGCAGGATCGCGCTCAATCTGCACGGCCACCTTACTCATGCTGAGGAAGGTATCGAGAATGGTCGAGATCGCGGTACCCTGGCCCGAACCGATATTATACACGGCGCCGGGTTCGCCCTCCACGATCGCCAGGTGATACGCGCGCACCATATCGCGCACATCGGTGAAATCGCGCTCGGCGCTCAAGTTGCCCACGCGCAGGATCGGCTCTTGCAAGCCGGCTTCGATAGCGGCTACTTGCCGAGCGAAGGCGGCGGTCACAAACTGCTCGCTCTGGCCGGGGCCGATATGATTAAACGGACGCACGCGGATAATCGACAGCTTATAGGCCACAAAATACTGCAAGCCCAGCATATCCTGCGTGATCTTGCTGACCGCGTAGGGGTTCTCCGGGCGGAACGGTGTATCTTCGTTAACGGGCAGATCTTCGGGCCGCACATGCCCGTATTGCTCGCTACTTCCGATCAGCAAAATGCGCGGCGCCAGGCCCAACGCCTGAACCGCGCGCAGCACATTCAGTTCGCCCACGATATTGTTGACCAGCGTGGCCTCCGGGTCGCGGAGCGCCTGCTGCACAATCGCCTGGGCGGCCAGGTGAAAGATAAAGTCGGGGCGCAGATCGGCCAGCAGATCGCGCGTGCCGGCATAGTCCATCAGGTCCACCGGCGCCATACGCAGCCGGTGTCGCGTCGCCCAGGCACTATCGAGCGGGCGCCGGCCGGTGCTGCCGCGCCGGGACGTTTCCACATGCGGGGAAACCTCCGGCGGCGCGGAGTTGTGGGGGCGCGTCGTCCCCCACAACTCCCAGCCGGTGGTCTCCGCGAGGTGCGCCACCAGGTAGCGCCCCGCGAAGCCTCCGGCTCCGGTGATTAATGCGCGCATCGGTCGCTCGGCGTCAGGCGAGAGCGGGTTCAACCGCGCGAACCGACCAGTTGGCGGCCGGCGGAGGTGTCGCTACCCGACTCGCCGAGTCCGGCTTCCGCGCGCAGGGTCGCGGCCTTGTCCGTGTTCTCCCAGGGCGCGTCGATATCGTTGCGGCCAAAGTGACCGAAAGCGGCGGTCGCACGGTAGATCGGGCGGCGCAGCTTCAGGTCCCGGATAATGGCGCCGGGCCGCAGGTCGAAGTGCTTATTGATCAGATCGACAATCTTCTCGTCGGCCACCTTCCCCGTGCCGAAAGTCTCGACCGAGATGCTGATCGGATGAGCCACGCCGATGGCATAGCTAAGCTGGATCTCGAAGCGCTCAGCCAACCCCGCGGCGACGACATTCTTCGCCACATAGCGGGCGGCATAGGCCGCCGAGCGGTCCACCTTTGTCGGGTCCTTGCCGCTGAAGGCGCCGCCGCCATGCCGGGCCACCCCACCGTAGGTATCGACGATAATCTTGCGCCCGGTCACGCCGGCATCGCCCATCGGGCCGCCGATCACGAAGCGCCCCGTCGGGTTCACATAGAACTTGGTCTTGTCATCCAGCAGTTCGGCGGGCACCACGGCGCGGATCACCTTCTCGATGATCTCCCGCTCGATCTCCTCGTGGCTGACGTGCGGCGCGTGCTGGGTCGAAACGACCACCGCGTCCACCCGCTTGGGCTTGCCGTAGCTGTACTCGACCGTGACCTGGGCCTTGCCGTCCGGGCGCAGCCAGGGCAGCACCTTGCCGCGGCGCAACTGCGACAGGCGCCGGGTCAGCGCGTTCGCCAGCGAGATGGTCAGCGGCATCAGTTCCGGCGTCTCATCGCAGGCAAAGCCGATCATCATGCCCTGGTCGCCGGCGCCCAGCGCCTCGACCTCGGCGTCGGTCATTTCGCCCGTCTTGTGCTCCAGCGCCTCGTCCACGCCCTGAGCGATGTCCTTCGACTGTTCCTTGATCGAAACAATCACGTTGCACGTCTCGGCGTCGAAGCCATACTTGGCCCGCGTGTAACCAATATCGTTGATCGTGTCACGCACCAGCTTGGGAATATCGACCCAGCTCTTGGTCGTGACCTCGCCCATCACCAGGACCATACCCGTCGTAGTCGCCGTCTCGCAGGCCACGCGGCTGTTGGGATCCTGATCCAGCATGGCGTCCAGGATCGCGTCCGAGATCTGGTCGCACAGCTTATCGGGGTGGCCTTCCGTCACCGACTCCGAGGTGAAGTAAAACTGCGGCGATTCGGTAAAAGTTGTCATCATTTCCTCCAAACGCGCTACGGCGTTGCAATACTAAAAAGCGAGGTGCCGAGACCGCCGAAGGTCACGGCCAGAAAACATAGGCTGACGACTAAGGTCAGCGCGGCAAACCCAAGGCCAACCCCACCCATCCAGCGGGCCGATGTGGGATTGCGCCCGTGCGGCGCGAGGACCAGGGCGGCAATGCACAGCCCTCCGGCGATCAGAGCCAGCGGCACCCCGATCACCCCGCCCACGCCACAGCAAAACCCGAACGGGAGCGAAACCAGCGCGGCGATCAGCCCGACCAGGCCAAAAGTCTCGGCGTTCCCCCGCCCGCGCGGCTCCAACGGCTCATCGGTCCAGCCGGGGCGCATCGACATCGGCAGCGGTTCCAACCGCGGATCGATAGCCCAGGTGGGGGCAACCGGCAA
>JAICKM010001069.1 GCA_025927935.1 Chloroflexia bacterium
AACAACTGCGCGGCCACCGCTTCCGGGGCGCGCGCTCGGTCTTGCCGCTGGCCGTGCCGCTGCTGGCGGGCGGCCTGGAACGGGCCATCCAACTGGCCGAGGCGATGGAGTCCCGTGGCTTCTCGCACCCCGGCCCGCCGCACCCGGCGCGCGCCGGGCGGCGCGCCGGTGAGCCGGATCGGCTCATCGGTGCGCTGCTGGCGATAGGCGCGGTCGCGGTGGCGCTGGGGGCATTCGCTCTGCTCTATTATCGTACCGCCCCGGCGGGCGGCGCGGTCGTGCTGGCCGGGGGGCTGGGCGCCATCGGCTGGGCGCTGCGCCGCTTGGGCCAGGCGAGCCGGCGCACCCGCTACCGGCGCGAGATCTGGCGGCGGCGCGACAGCCTGGTTGCCCTGGCGTTGGGCCTGGCCCTTGCCCTGACGCTGCTCACCTGGGCCACACGCAGCGCCTGGTGGAGCTATACGCCCTACCCCACGCTGCACTGGCCCGCGTTCGAGCCGGCCCTGGGCGTCACGCTGGCCCTGCTGGTGGTCCCGGCCCTGCCGCTGCTGCGCCGGGAGACCCGGCCCCTGGAAGAAGGCATGTCTTGCTGATTACCATCGATCATCTCACCTATACCTATCCCCACGCGGCCCAGCCCGCGATCCAGGATGCGAGCCTGGCCGTGGACGAAGGCGAGTTTCTGCTGCTGGCGGGCGAGTCGGGGGCGGGCAAATCGACGCTGCTGCGCGCCCTGAACGGGCTGGTACCCCATTTCTACGGCGGACGCATCAGCGGGCAGGTGCGCGTGGCCGGGCATGACCCGGTCGCCGAGGGGCCGGCGACCATGAGCGCCATTGTCGGCCTGGTCTTCCAGGACCCCGAAGCCCAGGTGGTCGCCGATACGGTCGAGGACGAACTGGCCTTCGGCATGGAGAACGCCGGGCTGCCGCAAGCGACCATGCGCAAGCGCATCGAGGAGGTGTTGGATCAGCTCTCCATCGCCCACCTGCGCGGGCGGCGGCTCAGCACGCTGTCGGGCGGCGAGCGGCAGCGCGTGGCAATCGGTGCGGTGCTCACCCTGCAACCGCGCATCCTCGTCCTCGACGAGCCGACCTCGCAACTCGACCCGCAGGCCGCCGAAGAGGTGCTGGACACGCTGGTCAAGCTGAACCAGGACCTGGGGCTGACGATTATCCTGTCCGAGCACCGGCTGGAGCGCGTGGTGCAGCATGTGGACCGCATCGTCTTCCTGGGGCGGCGGGCCGAAGCCGGCCCCACGCCCGTCTTGAGCGGGCCGCCGGGCGAGGTGCTGGCCGAGATGCCGCTGGCCCCGCCGCTGGCCGAGGTGGCGCGCGCCCTGGGCTGGCGCCCGGTGCCACTCAGCATCAAGGATGCCCGCCGCCGGCTCAGCGGCGACCGGCGCTTCGCGCCGCCGGACAGCAGCGGTGCCTCTTTAGGGGCAAGCGCGGCGTCAGGCATACCGTCCCCGGCCAGCCCGACAGCGCTGGAAACGGCGGGCGTCACGCTGCGGGCCGAAAACGTCTGGTACACCTACGGCGGGCGCGAGGCGTTACGCGGCCTGAGCCTGGAGGCGATCGAATTCGGCCTGGTGCCAGCGCGGATCGATGAGGAACAGGACATCGCCCTTCTTGACCAGCTGGCCGGATTGAAAACGCACCTCCTGGATGTAACCGGAAACGCGCGGGCGGACTTCGACGGATTCCACCGGCTCAGTGCGACCGG
>JAICKM010001019.1 GCA_025927935.1 Chloroflexia bacterium
GTGCTTACCATGCAGTCTACCTCCTCGTAGAAAACCCAGGGAGTCTTGCGGCCCGCTGGGGACTCCTTACACTACATTGCATCCATTATTATACACCCAAAAGCCTTTTACGCGCATCCCCAGCGTCGGGGAAGCGGACTCAGCCGGGGGTGATCTCGTCGACGGGGTCGATCAATTGTTCGTCTGTCGATTCGCTGCGGCTGTCGCCGGCAGCGTCCGCGCCGACCAGGTTGCCCGGCCCACGCATGGGCGGCACCACCGGGGTAACTTCATCTTCAGTCGCGCCCATGTGGGTGGAAGGCTTGCCGCCGCGGGTCGCTTCCGGGCGGCCTTCGTGGCTCACCTGGTTCTGGTCCAACTCGTCACGCACATCAGCCGGCTGCACCTCCGGCGATTGCGGGGTGGGGTCCGTGCTCTTGTCTGCCATCTGCGTTCCTCCTTGCACCCTATAGCCTGCCAGGCCGCGCACATGCGCGGTTCCTCTCCTACCTCGCTTCTATTGTAAACGATCTCGGCTTTATATGCCGGTGTGCCCGGCGCCCGCCCCTGACCCCACCGGACAGCCGGACAGCCGTTCATATGTGACGAGTACGCACCGCGCAGGCGCAAAGGGCGCAAAAACGCATATAAAGAATCTTCCCGTGCTTCGCGCCTGCGCGGTGCAGTGATGAACAGGTCTCAGAGGGACCGGTTGAGATGACCCGGCGCTTTCTGGTACAATGAGCCTATGATGGATGCACCTTTCGCCTGGGACCGCCTACCGCGCGGGTTCCTGGCCCTCTCGCCCATGGCGGGCGTCACCGACAGCCCCTTCCGCCAGATCTGCAAGCGGATGGGGGCCGACGTGCTATTCACCGAGATGGTCAGCGCCGAGGCGTTCCTGCACCACCACAACAAGACGACGGCGATCATGCTCCACTACGAGCCGTTTGAGCACCCGATCATCTGCCAACTGATGGGCAGCGATCCCGCGCGGCTGGCTGAGGCGGCGCGGCGCATCGAGGACTACGGCTTCGACGGCGTGGACCTCAACATGGGTTGCCCGGCGCAGAAGGTCTATGGCAACCGCTGCGGCTCCTCGCTGCTGGAGTATCCCGACGAGGCGGCGGAGATCGTCTATGCCATGAGCCGGGCCACGCGCCTGCCGGTCTCCGTGAAGATGCGCTCCGGCGTAACCGGCAACGTGCAGCCCGCCTTTGCCCAGCGCATGATCGAGGCCGGTGCCAAGGCGCTGACTATCCACCCGCGGACCAAGGAGCAGGCGTATCGGGGCCAGTCTGATTGGGCCATCACCCGCGCCATCGCGGATGCGGCCGGCGTGCCGGTGATGGGCAGCGGCGACTTGATGCGCTGGGCCGACGTGGAGCGGCTGTTTGCCACCACCGGGGTGCAGGGCGCCTTCATTGCCCGCGGCTCCATGGGCAACCCCTGGATCTTCCACCGCGCCGACTCCCCCCCGCCCATCGAGGAACTCGTGGACGTGGTCCGCCACCAGGCCCAACTCAGCCTGGCGCTCAAAGGGCCGCACGGCCTGATCGAACTGCGCAAGCACCTGGGCTGGTATTTCAAGGGCTTCGCGGGCGCCTGCGACATCCGCCGCCGCGCCACCAGCGTCGAGACCATGGCCGACATCGAAGCCCTGCTGGGCGCCGTCCTCGACGCCGCGGGCGTCGGCACGCCCGTCGCCGCGTAGGCCCGCGCCCACCCGGCCGCCGGCTACGGCCAGCTCCGGTTGGTGACAGGCATATCGCGTCGCTGTTACTAGTTATGTTAACTCGTCTCGCTTCCGCGCCCGCCCAATCCGCCCGGTCACACATTGTCGCCCGCCGTTAACCCGTTCTTCCAGCGTCGCGCCCTACAATAATAGTGGTAGGAACCGTCCTGTCACCGGCAGGCATTACCGTCCGAACCAGCAGGCCCCAAACAGGCGTCCCGTTGCGGCATCTGTGTAGCGGGCTGGGGCTGTTGAGGAACACGA
>JAICKM010000187.1 GCA_025927935.1 Chloroflexia bacterium
ATACGCCGTGCGGCTGGCCGAGGCCGCGGGCCTCAGCGAGCGTGACATCACCAATGTGCGCGTCGCCGGGCTGCTACACGACATCGGCAAGATCAATATCCCCACCGGCATCCTGCACAAGCCCGGCAAGCTGACCGGCGCCGAGTGGGAACTGATGCGCCGCCACCCGCTGGAGGGCCGCAACATCTTGCTGCCCATCCGCGACTTCGCCCAGGTCTGGCCGATGGTGATGTCGCACCACGAGAACTGGGACGGCAGCGGCTACCCGCAGGGCCTGCGCGGCGAGGCCATCCCGGTCGGCGCGCGCATCGTGCATATCGCCGACACCTACGAAGTCATGACCATGGCCGGGCGATCCTATACCCGCGCCCCGAAAACGCCACAGGAGGCCCTGGTGGAACTGGAACGTCACGCCGGCACGATGTACGATCCGCAACTGGTCGATCTCTTCGTGCATCAGGTCATCGCGCCGCAACTAGCCCGCCCCGTGGGACGCACCGGCACATGACCCCGCCCCCCACCCCGCACGACAACCCGCGCACCCGCCTCTGGACCGGCCTCTTCGTCGCCCTGATGATCGCCGCCTGCCTGATCGCCGGGATCGCCACCGCGCTCTACATCTCTCTCGGCACCTGGACCCCCTGACGCGACACCGGAAAGGATACTGGTTCGTGGATCACCCCACCCGGCGCCTCGATGATGCGGACAAGGATCTTAGCCACGCCTGCCTCCGCTGCGGGACGCCCATGATCAGCGGAAGAGTTGTAGCACCTGCCACGACGCCCCAATTAGAAGTGCGCGTCGCCCTGGAACCTGCCGTCTTGCGGATTCCCTATGCCACCGCGAAATGCGAAGCCTTCGTCTGCCTCGAATGTGGATATGTCGAGCTATGTACGCCCAACGCACCTAAATTGAAAGAGCTACCCCTTCGCGAACTGGAAGATTAACACGACGCCCATACCCGCCAAGCCTTGTCACTCTTCGCTCCGCTCAGAGTCTCGTTGCGTCGGAGTACGAGACGAGATGCTTCGCTCCGCTCAGCATGACACCGGGTAACAGCAGCTGGACATGCCGAAGGGGCGGGACCGCAGCCGGACCGGCTGGGATTCCCGCCCTTTTCGCTGGTTATGCAGGTTACGACGCCTGGCGCAGGGGCGATTCGGTGGCCTTGCGGGCCGCCCGGCGTGGGGCTGCCGCGTCGACTGTTGCCTTTACATCGCGGTCCACGATGGTGGGCGCGGGCAGATCGTCGCCAAACATCGAGGTCTGGCGCAGTTGATCGGGGCGTGCCGCGGCGGCGATCTTGCGCGGCGCAGCGGGCGCCGGGGCCGGCGCCGCGGCCGCCGGCTTCTTGCGCGCAACGGCGGGCGGCACGCCGACGGGCGTAGGCTCCAGCGCACTCGCCTGTTTGCGCGGGCGGGCCGGGGCCGTGCGCGGCTTTTCCGGCGCGGACGGCACGGGCGCCACATCGGCTACCGGCGCAGGCACGATTTCCGCCACCGGCGGGACCTTGCGGGACCGGGACAGCTTCGGCGCTTCCGCTGCGGGCGCCGTCACCGGCGCGGGCGGCACAGAAATCGGCGCAGGGGTGAGCACCTCCGCCACCGGAGCTGCGGCCTTCCGCGTCCGGGTCGCCTTCGGCGCAACCGTCGCCACAGGGGCGGGCGGCACGGCGGCCTCCGGCGCGTCGATGGCCGGAACCTCGGCTACAGCCGCCTTCGGCTTGCGCGCCCGCTTGGGGGCTTCCGCGACAGGCGGCTCAGCCACGTGAGCGGCCTTGAGGGTGGCCTGCGGCACGTTACCGACCGACGCATCGGCTACCGGAGCCGATGCCTTGCGGACCGGCTTGGGCGCTTCCACCGCAGGTTCAACAGCGAGCGCAGCGGTCTTGCGTGGCCGAGCAGGCTTCGGCGCTTCCACCGCAGGCGCTTCGGCCACCGGGGCAGGGGCTTTCCGGACGGACTTCGGTGCTTCCAAGGCAGGCGTTTCGGCCACTGGAGCAGGGGCTTTCCGGGCCGGCTTTGGTGCTTCCACCGCAGACGCTTCGGCCACTGACGCAGATGCTTTCCGGGTCGGCTTGACTGCTTCGACGGCAGGCGCTTCGGCCACCGGGGCGGCGGGTTTCTGCTTGGACTTTGGGGCTTCCACGGCGGGCGCCGCGGCTACCGGCGCCGCTTTGCGTGTCCGGGCGGGCTTGGGCGCTTCCACCGCAGGTTCTACCATAGCAGCCGGCGCAACCGCAGGCGCTTCCACAGTAGGCGCTTCAGCGACCGGCGCGACGGGTTTGCGGACGCGCGGTGCAGCCGACTTCTCCTCCGCGATGGAGACGACCGGCGCGGGCGGCGCGACCACCACGGGTTCGGTGGGGGCCACGGGCGCGGCAACAGTTTCAACCAGCGGCACGGGCGGCTTGGGGGCCACGGAGACCGCCGTCGCCTGGCGGCGCCGCCCACCGCGCGGCTCTTCCCCGACGGATACCGGTACCAGCGGCGCCACGTTCTCGTCTTTGTGCGCCGCTAGCGCCGCCATCACGTCGTCCTCGCAACCCACCTGGAAATAATGGGGCCGGACATAGTGTACGGGCCGCACCGTCAAGTGGGGGTGCTGGATATCGAGGCCGGCGCTAACCAGACATTGATCCGGCGCAAAGCCAAAGCGGTCCTGAAAGCGATCGATCGCTTCGTCGATCTTCTCCTGGACGCTCTTCTTTGGCGAGTCATCATACCAAACCAGGTACATCTCTCATTCTCCCTGATTACTCACTAAACGCTGTTCTGACCTGGGATCGTCACAACTTCACAATTCTCTCGGCATTATACAGGCACGCCGGTTTATACGCATGGATCAGGCGGCGCGGATTGCCGCCAGGTGCCAGGTATTGGCCCGCAGATCCTGGTAGATGTCATATCGGCGCCCGTCCTGGCAGCGCACACGCCAGTATTGCCGGTCCGCGGGCCGCCAGGGCAGTCCGGCATCGGCCCACCGGCGCTCGACCAGATAGATCGCGTGGGTCATGCCGCGCCACTGGAAGGTGCGTGGCTGATAGTTATAGCGCAGTTCGAGCAAGGCGATCGGTTCGTCAATCCGATACATGGCGTCCTCCCTGGCGCGCGACCGATGCGTGCTTAATGGCCCAGGATGCGCGGGCGGCCCGAGCCGCGCGAGGCCGAGTCCTCCCACGCGGTATACGGCTCGGTGGGCGCGTCCCACCCGGCGTCATCCATCTCGTAGGCGTCATCCCCCATCCACGGCTCCGGCTCCGGGGTCCAGCTTGCCGCGGGCGCGTAGTCGTAAGCCGGCTGGGCATGGTCCACGAAGGTGCGCTGCGGGGCGGCGGGCCGGGCGGGCGCCGGCTGATAGGCCGGACCGGCGGGCAGCCGGCGGGCCGGGCCGCGTTCCGGGTAAAGAGGCGCAAAGCTCGCGTAGGGCGCGGGTTCCGCGTTCAGAATCACGCGCGGCGGCCCGGCCTGGTAATACGTAGTCTCCACGGGGCGGTCCGGTTCGCGACGATTGCCGCGTAGCAGCAACAGCACCACGATCCCGCACATGGGCAGCGAGGCCAGGATGCCGAACACCACGCCCGCGATCATCGCCCAGGTCTCGGGAGCCAACCGGTATGCCACCCAGATAGCCAGCACCGACACAAACAGCATAGCCATCAAGGCCAGGAATTTCTTCATTGTGTTTTCTCCCTAAGATCCGGACTTGAGCAGGCGGATCGGACCCCGTTGGGCCTTCCAGAGGCCACGGCGCGCGGCGGCATCCTCTTCGTTGATAGCGCCCGCACGCCGCGCGGCACGGGGTTGGCCGCTGCCCACCCGCTCCTGGGCGCACTCGTGCAGCAGGGCCACGGTGCGGCCCACTTCGGCGCCGGTGGCGAACGCGGCTTGCAGCCGGATGACCTCGCCGCCGAGCACGGCCAGGAAGTCGCCCTTGCCCAGCAGCCCTTCAGCCCCGGTGCCGCGCACCCCGGCGGCGGCCGTCGCGGCCCCGGCGCTGGTCACCCGACCCACCACCCGCGCGCCCCACTCCAGCAGGTCGCCCAGCGTCGGGTCATTGGTGCTCGCCACCAGTTCCACGCCCAGATCGCGGCCCCCGGCGACGGTCTTGATCGCCGCTTCCATCTCGGCGGCGTCGCGGCCCGCCAGCAGGGCTTCGAGGCCGTCGATCAGTACGACCAGGTGGGCGCCCTCAATCGGACGGCCCTGCTGGGCCAGTTCGGCCCGGCTCTCTACCAGGCGGGCGGCCCAGCGCAGGCGCAGCCGCGCCTCCAACAGGTCGCGGATCGGCTCACCGATCAGGTGGGGCAGGCGCTCCATATCGCTCCAGGTGCCGGTGCGCAGGCCACGCCGCGCCGGCCCGCTGAGGTCGATCAGCAGGAAGCGCAGCGTATCCGGGCCGTTGTGCAGCGCCAGGGACAGGGCCATGGAGCGCAGCAGCGCCGACTTCCCCGCGCCCGCGTCGCCGCTGACCAGGGTTGGGCCGACCTCCGGCGCGTCGAGCCGCAAAAGCAAGGGCGAACCCCCCACATCGCTGCCCAGGGTGGCCGTGCAGGGCGGCGCAATCTCGGCCACGCTGCGGGCCAGGGGCAACAGCCGCACAGGCACCGGATCGGGGCGGGGCACCTCCAGGGTGGGCCGGCCGTGCTCGGCATCCGGCGCGAGCCGCACCGCTTCGACTCCCAGCCGCTCGGCCAGGTCGGGTAAGGCGGGCGTCAGCGCCGCCAGGCGCAGGCCCGGCGCCAGTTCCAGCAGGAAGTGGATCAGGCGCGGCGAGAGGGTGCCGCCGGCCACCCGCGCCGGGATGCCGTGCGCGGCCAGCACGTCCTCGACCGTATTGGCCTGCTGTTCAAGATATCGGTCCATCGCGCAAACTCCAACTACTTACAACTAACTTTAGCGTTCTTCATTCCACTGGCAACTACCCGGCTCCAGCAAGCCGGCACGCGCAACAACACTCCAACATTGGGCCACCAGGTCGCGGAGGCGGGGGTGCCTCAGGGGCGGGCGGGGTGGCGCTTCTGTGCGGTACGCCGATCAAGGGGATGCCAAATCAAGGTAGAACACTAGTTCTACTCACTAATTATACCGAACAAGCGTGCGGATGTCAATACCTTTTGTGCCTGGATCAGGGTGGGGCAAGAGGGGGAAAGCAAACGGGCTGCGCCCCTGCTTTCGCGGGTAGCGCGGCCACTCAGGAGGAATGATCACATCAGATGAAGGCGCCGCGCAACTGGCGGAAGAGGGCATCGGTCTCGAAATAGAGGCGCGCGCCCGTGATTTGGTCGCCGGCCAGGTCGTAGACCACGCAGAGCGGCACGGAAATCATGCGGCCCGTCGGCTCGATGCCGGCAAAGTTGCCGATATGCTTGCCGATAAAATCAGCCTCCAGCACAGCGTGATCCTCGGCGTAAATCAGGTTCCGGGTCTGCGCCCGCGCGTCGAAGGCTTCCTGGTAGAAGTGGCGCAGCAGTTGCCGCACGCCGTCGCGGCCCACCGCCTCGTAGCCGGTGCCCATCACGCGGTAAACCGCGTCCGTAGCGACACGGCTCATATCGTCCTGTTGCAGGTAGGCGGTCATGGTCGCCCGCGTACTCTCCACCGACATGGCACACTCCCTCCCGCGTTTAGCAAGTGCGGCAGGCCCCGCCAACCCGGCGCTACGCCGCGAGTACCTCGGCCAGGCGGTCGAGCACCTCGCGCATATCGTCTTCGGTGGCCCAGCCCACATGGCCGATGCGCACCAGGCGCCCTTCGAGCGGCCCCTGGCCGCCCGCCAGTTCGATGCCCTGGCGGCGCAGCGCGGCCAGGATCGGGCGCGCGTCAGGCACGGCGAGCGCCGTCACGGTGCGCGAGGCCACGGCATCACCGGCCAGTAACTCCAGCCCCATCTCGCACAACCGCCCACGCACGTAGTCGCGCAACGCCTCGTGGCGCGCGAACACGGCGTCCCGCCCTTCCTCGTCCATCAGTTGCAGCGCGGCTTGCAGTTGGAAGAGCAGCGACACGGCGGGCGTGTACGGCGTCTCCCAGCGCTCGGCATACTTGCGCGCCGCCGCAAAGTCGAAATAATAGCGCGGCAGCCGCGCCCGCCGGTTCGCGTCCCAGGCACGCGGGCTGACCGAGAGCATGGTCAGGCCGGGCGGCGTCATCCATGCCTTCTGCGAGGCGGTGACGACCACATCGAGGCCCCAGGCATCCGTCCGCAGGTCGGTCGCGCCCAGGGCCGAGATGCTGTCCACCAGCAGCAGCTTGTCGTACTCGCGGGCCAGGGCGCCGATGGCCTCCACCGGGTTTTGCACGCCGGTCGAGGTCTCGTTGTGGGTCAGCAGCACACCGCGTACCTCCGGATGGGCGTCCAGCGCCCGGCGCGCGGCGTCCGGGTCCACGGCCTGGCCCCACTCGAAGGCCACGCGGCGCACCTCCAGCCCATAGGCCGCCGCGATGCCGGCGTAGCGGTCGGCGAAGTGGCCGCTGCTGAGCGAGAGGACGGTGTCACCCGGCGAGAAGCAGTTGACCAGCGAGGCTTCCAGCCCGCCGGTGCCCGCCGCCGGGAAAAAGAGCAGATCATTACTCGTCTGATAAAAGCCTTTGGCCCGCTCGGTCACGTCGCGCAGCAACTCATGGAACGCCTGGCCCCGGTGGTTGATCATCTGGCGCGCGCCGGCGGCACGCACCGTTTCAGGCAGCGGCGTCGGTCCTGGGATTCGTAATTGCATCTAGATGCCCTCCAGCGCGTAGCGGCGGACCTTCAGCCCAAACGCCGCGTATTCATCTTTCCACTCCACGCAGCCGCCGCGCACCAGCAGCCCCAGGCCCTTGATCACCAGATCGCGGTAGTCAGGATGCTGCAACAGCCGTTCGCAGCCGTCCCGGCCCGCGGCCAGCACCAGCAGCGGCGCCAGGCTCTTACACTTAATATACACGTCGGCGGTGCGGCGCACGGTCTCATGATTGGCGACCCCGCCCAGGCCGACGAACAGTTCGGCGGCGTGGCGGGCTTCAGCGTCGGTCGCGCCGTCCCCGGCCAGCAGCACCCCCTGGCGAGCGGGCGCCAGTTCGCGCACCACGGTGGCCTTGCCGCCCGCCTGGCAGAGCGGGTTCGTGCGGTCAAACCCGGCATAGCCGCCGTCCTCGTCGAAGTGCAAATCGTTCGCCCGCACTTTGCAGCGGCAGAGGCCCAGCGTGTCGGCCAGCGGCTCCAGCGCCTGGCGGAAGCCGCCCGACACGACCACGATGTCCAGCCCCACCACGCGCAGGGCCGCCACCACCTGGGCGGCGTCCTCGGCCAGCGTGGCGCTGTAGAGTTCGCCCAGGCGCACCATGTCGGCCTGCGTGGGCTGGATGCGGGCCAGGCGCGACTCGAAGACCGCTTCCATGGGCAGTTCCCCGGCCATGGCCTGGCGAGTCAGTGCGGCCACTTCCTCGCGGCAGCCGCGCATGGCCGCCAGTTCGTCCACGCCCTCGATCTGCGTCAGCGTGCTGTCGCAGTCGAGCACCACCGTCTGGAAGCCGAGCCAGCCGTTGAGCAGCTTGGGCGCCGGGTTGGGCCAGAGGCCGCGCGTCAAGACTTCGGGATTGCAGATGTTCTGTGGGGTGCGCCCGGTGAGCAGGGCCAGCACTTCTTCGGCCACTTCGACGGCGCTGGCGCGCATCGATTCGTGCGTGGTACCACCCAGGTGCGGGGTGAGGATGACGTTGTGCAGGTCGAGCAGGGCGGGGTTGTCAAACGGCTCCTTGGCGAACACGTCGAGGGCCGCGCCGCCCAGGTGCCCGGAGCGGCAGGCCGCGACCAGCGCCGCCTCGTCCACCACCTTGCCCCGCGCCACGTTGATCAGGAAGGCGCCCGGCTTCATCAGCGCCATCTCGCGCTCGCCGATCATGTTGCGGGTGATCGCCGTCATGGGCACATGCAGGGTCACAATGTCGGCGCGGGCCAGCAGATCGTCCAGCGTGGTAAATGTCACGCCCTCGGCGTGCTGGGCACGAAAGGGATCGTAGGCCAGCACCTCCATATCGAAGGCGCCCAGGCGGCGCGCCACTTGCGTGCCGACTTTGCCCAGCCCGATGATGCCCACCGTCTTGCCGCTGATCTCGGTGCCCATGAACTTGTTCTTGCCCCACACGCCCTGCCGGAGCAGATGGTCGGCCTGCGGGATGTTGCGGGCCAGGGCGAAGATCATGCCGATGGTGTGCTCGGCGGCGGCGCGCACGTTGCCGTTGGGCGCGTTCACCACGGCGATGCCGCGCTCGGTGGCGGCGGGGATGTCGATGTTGTCCACGCCGATACCTGCCCGGCCGATCACCCTCAGCGCGGTCCCGGCGTCGAGCAGGGCGCGGTCCACCGGTGTGCCGCTGCGCGTGATGATGGCTTCATAGTCGCCCGCGCGGTCCAGCAGTTCCTCGCGCGGCAGGTTCAGGCGCACATCTACGGTGGCCTGCTGCCGCAGCAGAATCAGGCCGGCGTCGTCCAGTGGTTCGGTAACAAGAATTCGCATGTTGTTGTGCTCCTATGTCGCTCATAGCCGGCCCCTGGACCGGCCTACCCGGCAAACAAAAACCCCCCACTCGCTCGGAGTGCGGGGCCAGGATCGGTATGCCGTTATCCGTGCACAGCCTTACGGCTGGATAACGCACCCTCCTAGTTGTGTGTCAGGGCCGACGGATGCCTTCCGTCCCCCCGGCGCGGCACTCGCGCGCAAGCCATAACCGCCCTTGTGGCTGCCACCGGCACTGTACCGGCAACCACAAGGGCCTATACTCGCGCTATTCGACTGCGACCAGAGGGACAATGGAATCATGGCCGAGCTCCATAGAAAATTATAGGCAGCGCCTCGCATCATGTGCGGCAGCGCTGCCACTTGTCCGCATTATATATGCAAATCCCGTGCCCGTCAAGGGCCGCGGGCGGGACATTTGTCCAAGATAGGCTAACGATTTTGTTGGAAGAGGCGGTTTGCGCGCTTTATACCCATTGTTTCCCTGCCTATCCCATCAGTCCATCGGGCGGGCGAAAGTCGGTCTGTCGGCTG
This sequence comes from Chloroflexia bacterium, assembly GCA_025927935.1. The sequence continues at coordinate 9,032 of JAICKM010000187.1, forward strand.
ATTGACTCATCCCGGCCCCGTCTGATACACTAGCTTGCACGTTTGTTCTACTGCCGCGCATACATCGGTCACACCACCACCGGACAGCACCCTGTTCAGCGCGGGCCGCCAGACCGCGGAAAGGAGCGCCGCTTGTATTATGGTGTCCACACCCCGAACTTTGGCGACTACGGAGACCCAGCGATCCTGGCCGACCTGGCTCATGAAGCCGAGGACTCCGGCTGGGACGGATTCTTCATCTGGGACCACATCCTGTTCTGGTCCGACTACCCCCCGCTCACCGATCCCTGGGTCGCGCTGACCGCTATCGCCCTGCGCACCAACCAGATCCGCATCGGGCCGCTGGTCACGCCCCTGCCCCGCCACCGGCCCTGGACCCTGGCCCGCCAGGCGACGGGCGTGGATCGGCTCTCCGGTGGGCGCCTAATCCTCGGCGTGGGCATCGGCGACCCGGTGGAGTATGAGTTCGGGTGGTTCGGCGAACCCACCGACCCCAGGGTGCGCGCCGCCATGCTCGACGAGGGCCTGGACATCCTGGCCGGGCTGTGGAGCGGCGAACCCTTCGCTTACCAGGGCACGCACTACCAGTTGCACGAGATGACCTTCGTCCCCACGCCCATCCAGCGCCCGCGCATCCCCATCTGGGTGGCGGACTGGTGGCCGCACAAGCCGCCGCTGCGCCGCGCCGCACGCTGGGACGGCGTCTTCCCCGGCAAGGAAGGCGAACCACTGACGCCGGACGAGATCCGGGCCATCGGCGCCTACATCGCCGAACACCGCACCAGCGATGCGCCGTTCGACATGGTTGTGCCTGGCTCCACGGACGGCGACGACCCCGCCGCCGATGCAGCCGTCGTGGTGCCGTATATTGAGGCGGGCGCCACCTGGTGGATCGAGGGGCTGAGCGGGTGGCGCGGGTCGTTCGCGGAGATGCGCGCCCGGCTGCATAAAGGCCCGCCGCGGGTTCGTTAAAGGGGGGAGGTACTTTGGCGAAACGAGAGTTTAGCGTCGCCGGTGAGTACAGCTACGACCGCCGCACCCCGGTGCGCTGGATTATATCGCACGGCTTGCGCTACAAGCGCTTCCTGGTGGGCATGGTCGTTGCCATCGTCGCATCGAACGTGATGGACTCGGCGATCCCGGCGTTCACCGGACTGGCCTTCAACGAGGTGTTGCGCCCGCAACCCAGCCGCGACCAGTTGCTGCTGATCGCGCTCGCCATCCTGGCCGCCGTGATCGGGCGCGGCATCGTCAACGCGGCGGGTCACTTTGCCAACGAGTTCCTGGGCAAGCGTATGCAACGCGACGCCCGCGACGAACTCTACGTCAACCTGCTGGGCAAGAGCCAGACCTTCCACAACCGCCAGCGCGTGGGCGACATCATGGCCCGCGCCAGCAACGATGCGAGTCAG
>JAICKM010000845.1 GCA_025927935.1 Chloroflexia bacterium
CCTGATGAGTCCGGCCCCCTGGACCACCGCCCGCAGCCTGCTCGACCGTGCCGATGTGCTCGTTATGAGCGGCGAAGACGTGGGCAACGACCAGGAAGCGCTGATGCACTATGTGGGCATGGCGCGGCTGGCGGTGGTGACGGCGGGCGCGGACGGCGCCACGCTCTACGAACGCGGGCGCGCGCTCGGCATGGTGCCCTCGTGCCAGGCGGCGCCGGTCGATTTTACCGGCGCGGGTGACGTGTTCACGGCGGCGTTCCTGGTCGGCTACCGGGAATCGGGCGATATGTGGCGAGCTGCCGCCTTCGCCCACGCCGCCGCCGCGTTTGCTATCGAGGGCATGGGCACCTCCGGCATCGCCACCCGCCCGCGGGTCGAGGCCCGCATGGCTCCGCGCTGATGTACGAGGATACGATTGCCGCCGTCGCCACCCCGCCGGGCACGGGCGGCATCGGCACGATCCGCATCAGCGGCGCCCAGGCGCTGCCCATCCTGCGCGCGCTGTTTGTGCGCGCCTCCGGCCGTCCCCTGGCCGCCGGCAAGCCCCCACCCGCCCATCACCTGCTCTACGGCTATATCCGCGACCCGGCCACCGGCGAACGGGTCGACGAAGTGCTCGCGGCCTATATGCCCGCCCCGCACAGCTACACGCGGGAAGATGTGGTCGAGTTGGACAGCCACGGCGGCCCCGCCCCCCTGCAACGCATCCTGGGCCTGACCCTGCGCCAGGGCGCGCGCCCGGCCAATCCGGGCGAGTTCACCTTACGCGCCTTTTTGCACGGGCGGCTGGACCTGGCCCAGGCCGAAGCCGTGCTCGACGTGATCAACGCGCGCACCCAGGCCGGGCTGCGCGCCGCGGTCGATCAGTTGGGCGGGCGGCTCTCGACGCGGGTGCGCGACTTCCGCGCCCGGCTGCTGCGCGTGCTCGCCCACCTCGAAGCCGAGATCGACTTCCCGGAGGACGATGTTCCGCCGTCCGACGTGACCCCGCTGCTGCTGCCGCTGCTGGACGAGATCCGCGCGCTCAGCGCCGAGGCGGAGAGCGGCATGCTCATCCGCCAGGGCGTGCGCACCGCCTTGATCGGGCGCCCCAACGCCGGCAAGTCGAGCCTGCTCAACGCGCTACTGCGCGTCGACCGCGCCATCGTCACGCCGATCCCCGGCACGACCCGCGACACGCTGGAAGAGACGGCCAGCCTGGGCGGCGTGCCTTTCGTGCTGGTCGATACGGCAGGCATCACCGAGACAGCGGACCTCGTCGAGCAACTGGGCATCGAGCGCAGCCGCGCGGCGGCCGAGCGCGCCGACCTGGTGCTCCTGGTGATCGACGCTACGCAACCGCTGACCCCCGTGGATCGCAGCGCCCTGCACAGCGTGTTGGATGCGCGCGGCCCAGCGGCCTCCGCCAACGATCTGCGTGATCGCTTGCTGGCCGTGCTCAACAAAAGCGACCTCCCGGCCCAGGTCACAGGCGATGAGGTAGCCGGATTGCTGCCGAACGTGCCACTGGTCCACGCCTCCGCCGCCACACACGGCGGCGTGGCCGAACTGGAGAACGCCATGGTGGCCCGCGTCCTGGGCGGGCGCAGTGCGAGCAGCGATGTGCCGCTCGTCACCAACGTCCGCCACCGCGATGCCCTGCTGCAAGCCGCCGATCACCTGACCGGCGCGGTCAATGCCGCCCGCGCGGGCACTCCCGCTGCCTTCGTTGCCGTGGACATCCACGCCGCCCTCGACGCGCTCGGCACGATCACCGGCGAGACCGTAGGCGAAGATCTGCTCGACGTGATCTTCCGCGAGTTCTGCATCGGCAAGTAACCGGTCCCACGCGGCTGTCGCGACCTGGGGAGCCTGTTGCAAAGTCGGGCAGTCGGGCGCCCGACCAGGGCCAGGACGCAGGCCGGCCCCTACCGGGCAGCAACGTTAAGGAGTACGCATGGGCCAGGAACACCCGATCCTTTGTCTTTTCGGCGCCAGCGCGGGCGCGACGTTTCCGCTCATCCTCGTTATCGGGCGCGAGCCAAACGCCGACAAACCCGTCACCAATTTCATCGGCACGTATGACTTTCGGCACGCCCCGCGCTGTGCCTTCTGGAACACCTCGTATGGCGTGGCGGCGCGCGTCGCCGGCACCCATACATGGGCTTTGAAGCAACAGTGCATCCGGCAAGACGGCTCGCCCATCGTCTATGCCGATGCGCTGCCCCAGGGCATCCTCAACTACGTGGGCGGCAAGCACCTGCGCCGCGCGACGATTGGCGCGGATGACATCCGGCGCCATATCGACCATCTCTTCTCCCACCAGCCGATCCTGGATCGCGTGGGCCTGGTGATCGCGTCGGGACTCGGCGGCGGCGCCTTCGCCATCGCGCGCCAGGGCATCGAACAGAAATGCAGCGAACGCGATCTCCCGCTCGCTCAGGTGGCCTTCTTCTATCCGACTAACACGGCCAGGATTCTCGACCAACTCTCCGCCGCGCACAAAGAAATCATCTGCCGGACGTTCGGCCAATTTTCCCGCGCGTAAGGCAGCTGGGAACGGCCCGTCACGGACGCACCCGCCGATTCAGCGCATCTTAACTTTTCGCAAGCATGCGCCTGGTAGCGAATTATTAGCGGCTTGTAATTAGGCCCAACCGCAACTTAAACCCCGCTGTAAGCCCCAATTGGTAAACTGATATTGGGAGACATTGGTGTGCCCCACAGCAGCGTGGCCCGTTAATCCCTGGCCCCTACCCAATGCGGCACAGAGGTGCCGGAACCGACCGGCCCCAATCTCATGACTAAGGTCCTATCCGGGACCGGACCATCCGGCTATAGGCAAGGGATCGGGTACAGAATAAACTAAGGTAAGGATCGGTAGCTAGCCGGAGCCGGCGCTACGGTTCGCCC